>NZ_JAYGHN010000001.1:148479-259856 GCF_034931845.1 Calothrix sp. UHCC 0171 | reverse complement strand
TGGGGAGATGGGGAGATGGGGAGATGGGGAGATGGGTTGCCGGATTTTGGAGAAACGATATTTTAGATATTTAACGCGATCGCAGAAAATATTTTTATGATCTGTTTACCGAAAAATATCCCCAACTTGAAAACAGTCGGGGATAAGCACATCACAGATTTAATGACATGTTATTTACATCAGATAAACTGTATATTTCCTCATATTTCCTCTTTTTTTACTGCTGTTTTCACAACTTTCGACATTAGGGAGAAAGTTTGAGAAAAATCTAGCCGCGATTTTTAATTAGCATTACTTCCACAATACGTGTGGCAACATCAATATCTAAGCCCAAAGCTTGGTATAAATCATTTAAAAATTCTTGTTCTTCTGGAGCGACAACACCATCAGCCAGAATTAAATCAGTTGCAACTGCAAACGCTGACTCACGCATTTCATAGGGTAAAGAATCTTTCGCACTATCAAACAAGCTATTCATTCCTTCACGCCGCAAAATTCCCAAAAGCTTGTCAAACATACGCTGCATCACCTCATTCGGGTAGCTGCGATACATTTTCATCCTTGATAATGCTAGGGAAATACCCCGTGATTCTTCGTCCGAAAGGTATCCATCAGATGCGATCGCTGATAAAGTTATGGCAGCAAAAGCTTCTGCCGGGGTGAGAGCGTCTTTAACCGTATGATTACCTAGCACTTTGTCAAATAAACCCATTTTAGTGTTATCCTTTGTTTGGAAATATTTAGAGATGATGTTGCACTAGTTAAACTGCGAGTAGGCATAGTAACTCGTGTAACGTCGCTTTTCTATTAATCTCAGTATTCCCTGATTTTGGTAAAAAGTAACACTAGAGTCTCAGTATAGAGATTTAGATATGGGTATGACATGTTAGTTGTCAACTTTCTGCCCACGCCAGAAAGGTTATGGGTTTCAGCACATACAAGTCAAATATTTGTGAGTCTACCGATGTCTTGTTGATATCTTGCCAACGTTTGCATTCAAAACTTTGTCAAATACTTCTCTACGTTTCCAGGCTCAAAGATATCGTTTCCAAAGAGTAATTACAGGCAGTACAACTAAATACCATGTGTACCGTCATGAACAAGATGATGTGATCGCATTGTGTAGTGTTTCGTTGGTCAGTCGCGATCGTTAAATTTAGCATTGCAGTCAATGCAGCCAAAACAGGAAATATATAAACTTTTATTACGGCGATAATTAGCGGAAGCCGTATTTTGGGATGAGAATCGCTTTGTGATGGAAATACTGGTTTTACAGCACTGCTAGGTAAATCAAGTACGGATTATAGGCGGAAATGCCTAGTTATTTAGCTTTTCGACTTTTGTATTCTGCTGGACTATCTGTCGCTGGTTTTTTCAAATGATTCAATCACTGCTAAACCAATGCCTGAAGCCGCCATGAGTAGAACTACTGAAGCCAGAAAGGCATTTACAAGCATCTGGAGGGCATCGCCAAAGAAAATATAATTGTCCATTTTTTTATCCTCCTAAGTTTTGTGTGGTATTTGGCTATGTGTTTATTCCTTCACACCCCAGGCATCAAATTTCGTTAAAAATTTGCTAGTAATCGTATCTTAACAAAACTTTAGCAAAATAACGATACGATTTTTAAAAAATCTTTCCCAGGATTAGCTGACTTTTGGATGATATTTTGTTAAACATTGAGACCTAGGATAGATATTCTGTAATATCTGTTTCTATCTTAGGTAAGTATTTTCTAAGTTTATGTATCAGTTCATCTAGTCACACCAAGTATCAGTAAAGCAACGATGAATTTACTGGAAATTGAAATAATTAGCGATCGGCTTGTGCTGAAAGCGATTGATATGCAGTACAAAGCAGAGATTTTTAGAGAGTTTACACCAGAAATTACAACTTACATGTTTCCTCGCTCTGCTAATGACATATCTGAGACAGAATCGTTTATTCGGGATTCTTTAAAAGAATTGAGGAATGGGTATAATTTAGAACTGGTAATTTTGCAAAAAGACACAAAAGAATTTTTGGGATGTACGGGAATTCACAAAATTAATACCAAAATGCCGGAATTTGGCATCTGGCTCAAGAAATCCGCCCAGGGAAATTATTACGGTTTTGAAACAATTACTGCACTTAAGCAATGGGCTGAGGAAAATTTGGACTCCGAGGGGTTTGTTTATCCTGTTGATAGAGATAATTACTCTAGTCGGAGAATTCCCGAAAGGTTAGGAGGTCAAATTGTTAAGGAATATGACAAGGTTAATTTGAGTGGGAAGATTCTACATGTAGTGGAATATTGGATTGTTAAGCAAAGTGTCTAACTAAACCAAACACTTTTCAATTGTGGCAACAACCGACTGTGAAAGCGCATCCAAATCGTAACCACCTTCCAAGCCAAATAAAATCTTGCGAGTCACCCCTAAACAATACTCGGTAAATAACCCGTAATCTTGGGGTTGCAGGTTAATATTTGCTAAAGGGTCATTGGCGTTTGCGTCATAACCAGCACTGACAATGAGTAGATCTGGTTGAAATTCTGCCAAAAAAGGTACAACCATCCTTTCAAATACTGGTTGATAAATACTAATATCGCTACCTGGTGGAATTGGAATATTGAGGACGTTGTTGTGAAAACCTTTCTCTGTATGCTTGCCAGTGCCGGGATAGCATGGATACTGGTGTAGCGAACAATATTCAATTTGGGGATTATTCTCGACGATATTTTGGGTGCCGTTGCCGTGATGTACATCCCAATCGAGGATAGCAACGCGATTAATTCCTGATTGTTCGAGAGCATAATGTGCTGCGATCGCAGCATTAGAAAATAGGCAAAAACCCATCCCTGTCTCGCGTTCGGCGTGATGTCCAGGTGGACGTGCCATGACAAAAGCTGGTTCTTCACGTTCGAGGACAATATCAACTCCATCTAACCAGGCGCTCAATGCTAGTAATGCAACATCATAGCTACGAGGTGAAATGGTAGTTTCGTTGTCGATATAACCCCCACCAGTTGTTGCTATTTCTTTGACTTTCTCAATGTAACTACTTGCATGTGCTTGTTCTAGAAGTCGCATCAAGGGACGTTGAGATGCGGGAGTTGGTAACTTCCACTCGATTTGTGAAGCAATTTTACCTTGTTTTAAAGCCGCAGTAATAGCACTCAAGCGATCGGGTCTTTCTGGATGCATTTTCCCGGTTTGATGTTCCAGAAACTCGTCGGAATAAATAACTGGCAGCATGTCACTTTTTCAAGGATGGTAGGAGGATATTGAAATTGTACAGGGAAAGGGAGGGGGAGAAGGGGAGACGCGGTGAGGGGGAGACGCGGTGAGGGGGAGAGAGGGTGAGGGGGAGAAGAAGAAGTTAAAATATCTCCGTGTTGAAGATTTCGGGGACTCAAAGCTTGATTGACTTTGACTTCATTGGGGGCAGATTATGCATTATATGGTCTATTTTGCTAGGGTGTTTAATCATATCTAATATCTCTGGGGACAGTGAAGTAGCTTCGCTTTCAGAAGTAGTTTTTTTAGTTTGATTAATTTCTTTTTTATGGTTAATGATTTTTATTTCGCGATCGCATAACCATCTCCCCATGACTGAAGGTCTTACTTCAACAGTATTTCTGGGTTTAAATTTTGTTTTAAAAACCTAATTTTTAATCAGAGATATTGATTTAATCTCTACCACACAATGCTGTCAAAAGCTGTAAATACAAGAGTTATATACAAAAAAAGACTGCGGATAAAAATATTTAATGCATCAACAATTTACGCCAAATTATGTTAATAAATCAATAGTTTTTTAGGCGTTTTGATTGTAATAAAATGTCTGCAATAAATTATTGCTCCCTTATTAACAGCTTATTTCCAAATCTCGGTTTTGATTTTTAATTTTTATTTTGGATTTTCTGCGATATTAATTAGTAAATTTGACGGCAAAAAAAGATAGTCTATGTTAGAATTGTAGCAAAATATAGCAATTATTCAAAAATACTTAGGAATAATTTTGCTTTTTTCCCGTAATAAAGGCTAAAAGTAGCAAATTTTGGAGTTATTTAGGCTATGACATTCTCTCAGGAGAGGATTATCCCGACAGACCTGCGAAATGAAATGTCCAGGTCTTACCTGGAATACGCGATGAGCGTCATCGTAGGTAGGGCGCTACCTGATGCCAGGGATGGTCTGAAGCCTGTACATCGCCGGATTTTGTACGCCATGCATGAGTTGGGGCTGTCTGCGGATCGACCCTTCCGGAAATGTGCGCGTGTAGTCGGGGAAGTATTGGGTAAATATCACCCGCATGGTGATACGGCGGTATATGATGCCTTGGTGCGGATGGCGCAGGATTTTTCCATGCGATCGCCTCTCATCAACGGGCATGGAAACTTCGGTTCGGTGGATAATGACCCCCCGGCGGCGATGCGGTACACTGAATGTCGCTTGCAAGCTCTGACAAGTGCCGCTTTACTGCAAGATATTGAGTCGGAAACTGTCGATTTTGTCAACAACTTCGATGGTTCACAACAGGAACCAACGGTATTACCATCGCGAATCCCCCAGCTATTACTGAATGGCTCGTCGGGTATTGCCGTGGGCATGGCGACGAATATACCACCCCACAACTTGGGTGAATTGATTGATGGGTTAGTGGCATTAATTCACAACTCGGAAATCACCAATAACCAGTTGATGCAGTATATTCACGGTCCCGATTTTCCGACGGGGGCGCAGGTATTAGGAACTGCGGGAATTCGTGAGGCTTATACTACTGGGCGCGGTTCCATTACAATGCGCGGTGTTGCCAATATCGAAACCATTGAACAGCGCAACCGCCCAGATCGGGAAGCAATTATTATTACCGAGTTGCCTTATCAAACTAATAAGGCAGCTTTAATTGAAAAAATTGCCGAATTGGTCAACGATAAGCGGATTGATGGTATCGCCGATATTCGTGACGAAAGCGATCGCGATGGGATGCGAATCGTCATTGAACTCAAACGGGATGCCTATCCCCGTGTGGTTCTCAACAACCTCTACAAGCAAACCCCACTGCAAGCCAACTTCGGTGCCAACATGTTGGCTTTGGTGAATGGGGAACCGCAAATTCTCACCATCAAGCAGTTCCTGCAAGTATTCCTTGATTTCCGCATCGATGCGATCGCTCGTCGTACCCGCTATGAACTCCGCAAGGCAGAGGAACGGGATCATCTCTTACAAGGTTTGTTGATTGCGCTGTCACGTCTGGACGACATTATCGCCTTGATTCGTCACGCAGCCGACGCTCCCACCGCTAAAGGTGAATTGATTAGCACCTATGGACTATCGGAAGTGCAAGCCGATGCAATCTTACAGATGCAATTGCGGCGTTTGACTGCGTTGGAAGCAGATAAAATTCGCCTTGAGCATGAAGAATTGCAAGTCTTGATTGCAGACTTACGCGATATCTTGGCAAAACGCGAGCGAATTCTGGAAATTATTGAAACCGAGATTACGCAAATTAGAGAAAGATTTGCAACCCCTCGGCGTACGGTAATTACTCATGCGGATGGGGAATTGGATGATATTGACCTCATTGCTAACGAAAAAGCGATAATTTTAATCACGAAGCAAGGTTATATCAAGCGAATGCCCGTCAACACCTTTGAAGCTCAAAGTCGGGCTACTCGCGGGAAAGCGGCAGCAAAAGTGAAAGACGATGACACCGTCGAGCATTTCTTGACATGTTGCGATCACGATAGCGTCCTGTTTTTTAGCGATCGCGGCGTTGTTTACTGCTTAAGAGCTTATCAAATTCCAGTTGGTTCGCGCACTAGTCGGGGAACTCCAATAGTGCAAATGCTACCAATTCCCAAGGAGGAAAAAATTACATCGATTGTTCCTGTGGATGAATTTAGTGCTGAAGAGTACCTGGTAATGCTAACAAAGGGCGGCAACATTAAAAAAACTGCCTTGGAAGCCTTTAGTAATATTCGTTCCAACGGCTTAATTGCCATTTCCTTGGAGGAAGGAGACCAACTGCGCTGGGTACGTCGTGCCAAACCTACAGATAGCGTCCTTGTGGGTTCACGTCAAGGCATGGCAATCCACTTCCGATGCAACCACGAACAATTGCGTCCATTAGGAAGGGCAACTCGTGGTGTGAAGGCAATGAAGTTGAAAAAAGGTGACGAACTCGTGGGTATGGATATTTTACCTGCGGCAATCCTCGACAACTTAGCAGATGTTTCCGAAGTTGAAACCGAAGAAATTGACGCTCCAGAAGTTGAAATTATCGAGAATATCGAGGGTGAAGAAACTGTGGAGGTTTTGGAAACTACGAGCATTGGTCCTTGGGTATTAGTCATTACCACAGGGGGGTATGGCAAGCGGGTTCCAGTTGCCCAATTCCGCCTACAAAATCGTGCGGGACAGGGTTTGATGGCAACTAAATTCAAGAGTAAAAAAAGTAAAGACAAACTAGCAACACTACGTATTGTCCACAGTGATGACGAAATCATGATGGTGACAAATCGTGGTATCATCATTCGCCAAGCCACAAATGCAATTTCCATTCAATCGCGATCGGCTACTGGGGTGAGGGTACAACGTCTTGATGAAGATGATGCAATTACAGGAGTTGCGATTGTACCACCAGATACGGGTGAAGCCGCAGAAATTGAGGTTGAAGGAGAGGGAGAAGGAGAACGCGAAGAGGAATAAGTTGTAATTTTGCTCCTGGCTACAGGTAAATGCGATCGCAATTCTTGGTTTAACCAAGTCATTCTCGCGACGTAGAGTCACACTCAAACAAGATAATTTCGTAGTTCGTAATTCGTAATTCGTAATTAAAGACTCTTAAAATGACGAATAGCCAATTATCAATTACGAATTATTTTGGCAAAGGTGATGAATTTAAAAAATCTACGTCAATTCGCAACTCAAAACTCAAAACTCATAATTGCCTTAGTTAGTGGGGTGTTGATGGGTATCACCGTCGCCCCCTTTAACGTTTGGTTTTTAGCCTGGTTTGCCCTTTCCCCCCTTTGGGTTTTGGTTCTCATCCACAAAAAATCCCCAAGGATAGCAGGGAAAAATCATATTTCCCCTTTCTCTCTAGCACTCCTTCCCCTGCTTTGGGGAATTGGTTATCACGGCACTGCATTATTTTGGATTACAGGAATTCACCCAATGACATGGATGGGTGTACCTTGGTTAGCCAGTATTGCGATCGCTTTTTTTGTGTGGACTTTTATTACTCTTTGGGGTGCGGCATTAGTAACTATTTGGGCAATCAGTTTATTTTGGATTCATCAACAATTCACCAGTCAAAATCCCCAATCCAAAACCCTTGCTTTCACCCCCTTAATACGTGTTCTGATTGCGACAGCAATTTGGTGTGGACTCGAAAAAATATGGAGTTTGGGTCCCCTGTGGTGGAGTTCTATTTCGTACACCCAATCACCGTATAATTTGGTAATTTTACACCTGGGACAACTCACCGGAACATCTGCAATTACTGCTGCGATCGTTGCTATCAATGGCTTAATTGCAGAGGCATTTTTAGTGTTTCTCTCCAAATCTCCCCATCCTTCCGCATCTTTTCAGCTACTTGTCAAAAAATCACCTGTAAATAAATATCTCACTAAATATCTCACTATTGCTGCCGGATTATTTATTACCCTACATCTAATTGGTTATAGTTTATACTCTCGACCTCTGCCACAAGCACCAGCAACAGCACTGAAAATTGGGATTATTCAAGGCAATATTCCCAACACAATTAAGCTCTTTCCAGAAGGATTTCGACGTGCCATTCAAGGCTACACAAACGGATATTTAACCTTAGCAGCGCAAAATGTAGACGCAGTATTAACACCCGAAGGTGCCTTACCATTTTACCTGCGCGACATTCAACAAGGCTCGTTAGTAAAAGCTATTCGCGAAAAAGGCGTAGTTGCTTGGATTGGGGGATTTGGCGAAAGAGGAAACAGCTATAACAATAGCCTGTTCACATTTACGGGTAAAGGCGAAGTATTCAGTCGCTACGACAAACATAAATTAGTTCCCCTGGGAGAATATATCCCCTTTGAAGAAATTTTAGGCGGAATCATCAATCGCTTATCACCCCTAGAAGCGCATCAAGTACCAGGTGCATCGAACCAGTTATTTAATACTCCCTTTGGACGTGCCATAATTGGGATTTGCTACGAATCGGCATTTCCCGAACAATTTCGTCGTCAAGCTGCTGCTGGTGGGGAATTTATTCTCAGTGCTGCCAATAATGCCCATTACAGCAAAGCTATGCCAGCACAACATCACGCCCAAGATATCATGCGAGCGATCGAAACTGATAGATGGGCAGTACGGGCAACTAATACAGGATATTCAGGTTTTGTAAATCCTCATGGTAAAACCCTGTGGATATCAGGACATAATACTTACGAAACCCATGCCGAAATAATTTATAAACAACAAACAAAAACCCTATATGTACGCTGGGGAGATTGGCTAACACCGTCATTACTTGGTTTATCAATTTTAGCTTTGTGTTTACATATCTTCTCGCCGAAAGATGATTTTCATCAGTAATACTTCAGTAAGACTAAAGAATGTGGATTAAATAAAGTACAAAAGTATAAAAGTAGGGTGCTGTTAGCAGAGCGTAACGTGCCATTCCCAATCAAATCGACAATTGTAGGTTATTAAATTCTCTGAAAATAAAATAGACGCTGAGAATTTTTAAGCACAAATTATCAGCAAAGCTGAATATAATGATGATGCGACTACAATATCTAAAAATCTACCAGGGAAAGTATAAATGGAAAATATACCTCAACAACGCAAACTATTATCAGCCCTATCCCACGGGTCAATATTTTTGAGTTCTACTGTTATTTCTATTGGTGTACCAATTGCTATATTTATAATTAGTGAAGACCCAGTTGTCAAAGAAAACGCCAAAGAATCCCTCAATTTCCACATTAATCTCTATATTGCCGCAATTGTGTTTGCATTCCTAATTTTGATTGCGATCGGTATTCCCTTGCTAATTTTGCTAGGGATTGCAAGTTTTGTAATGCCAATTATTGCAATTATTAGAGTAATTGAAAACGAAAATATACCATTTCGCTATCCGTTTATTTTCCGTTTTTTCTAATTGATGCTTATTAATTTTGTGATACTCAGTAAAAAATGTGATGTTAATAATTAAAATATAAACCCTCATTAATAGACGTGAATTAGACGAATAAAATATTACCTCTCTGCTACCTGTTGATCGCTCCGTTTCAATCACTTAAGTTTCTAGCCCCTTCTCTGGTAGGGAGTTGGGGTTAGGTTGATCGAATTCACATTAATTTATTGACACAGGTTAATTTTTTTATTCAGAATAATTACGGTGTTATTCGCCAAATTTTCACCGTTCCATCTTCGCTACCACTAGCTAATGTTCTACCATCAATTGTAAAAGCAACAGACCAAACACGACTATCATGTCCTTGCAAAGTGCGAATTTCGTCACCATTAAAAGGATTCCACAATTTAATCATTTTGTCGCTACCGGCACTGGCAAGTATTGTCGAGTCAAAACTCAAAGCAATCGACCAAACTGTATCGGTATGACCCTTAATTGTTCGGTATTCTTGTCCGTTTTCGATATTCCAAAGCTTGATTGTTCGATCTGCACTAGCACTAGCTAAAGTGTTGCCATCAGGGGTGAAGACTATTTGAGTCACAGCATTATTATGACCTTTGAAAGTGCGTAATTCTTCACCAGTCAAAGCATTCCATAACTTGATATTTTTGTCATTGCTACCTGTGGCAATTGCTTTACCATCAGGACTAAAGACTACTGAAGTAACTCTACTAGTATGTCCTTTGAAAGTACGAATTTCCTCGCCCGTTCCTAGATTCCAAAGTTTAACAGTTTTGTCGCTACTGCTACTGACAAGAGTTTTTTTATCTGGACTAAAAGCAATATCTGTCACTCCATCACTATGACCTCTGAAGGTACGTATTGCTTCACCTGTTTCCACATCCCAAAGTTTAATAGTTCTGTCATTACTACCGCTTGCAACTGTTCTCCCATCCTGGCTAAATGCAACTTTGACTACTGCTTCAGTATGTCCTTTGAGAGTGCGTATTTCCTCACCAGTTTCCAAATTCCAGATTTTAATAGTTCTGTCACTACTAGCACTAGCTAAAGTCTTCGCATCCGGAGCGATCGCCACTGACATCACGTAACTAGAATGTCCTGCTAGAGTCTTTTGTAAAAAAGTGCTACTAGCTAAACCACTAATTAAAAATGTAGGTGCTGATGGAAACACTTTATAGCGCATATAACCGTAAATTTGCGTACCAGACAAAGTCACTACAACAACAACAACAGTTAACAAGGTTGAGTTAAAGAACTTTGAACTTTGGTTACTCCGTTGGCGTAGGAAAGGGGGTAATAGATTAAATGTTGCTCTTCGCTGCGGTTTGTTTGCTTGGTTTTGTTGTGGTGATGGTGTCTGCTGATGATTGCTGGAATGCAAGGAGATGGAAGGTAATGGAATTTGCTGCGATCTGGATGGGTTTCCTCCTCCTAAATTTACTCCTAAATTTAAATGTCTATGTACTTCTTCCGCAGATTGATAACGTAAATTGATATCTTTTTTCAGGAGTTTATCGAGGACTTCGCCCAATTCTGGACTGATTTGCTGTTTCAGATATTGTCGCCAAGAATTCACCCATCCATATCCGTATTCTGTCCATAGCTGAAATGGCGACACTCCAGTCAGTAGATGAAAAGATGTCGCACCTAAGCTAAATAAATCGCTAGCTGGGTAAGCTTCGCCACCATTAATCTGCTCAATGGGGCTGTATCCAAACGAACCAATTGTCGTCCCTGGTTTGCTTTGAACAGTCGCAGTTAGTTGTTTAGAAGCTCCAAAATCAATCAGAACGATATCACCTTGTGCTGGTATTCCTGAGGTTGGTTCGTGTAATCTTGGAATTGATGGTGGGTTGGATGGTGGATTTGTCCCTCGATAATTACGGTACTGAATCGCACGACGCATAATATTTTGAGGTTTAATATCGCGATGAATGACTCCGTGTTCGTGGATAAAGTTAAGAACAGGCAGTACATACATGAATAACTCGCGAATATCCGCTTCAGTGAATTGCGATCGCTGTTGTAGTTCTTTGAATAAGTTTTGCCCTTCGATATACTCTTGGACTAAGTACAAATAGCTATCTTGCTCAAAGTAGGCTAATAATGTTGGGATTTGTGAATGTCTTCCCAATTCTTGCAAGCGTTTGGCTTCTTCCTTAAACAATTCAATCGCTTTGTTCAAAGCCCAAGTTCCCTGGACTTTTGGCGCTAGTTGCTTGACAACGCAAGGTTCGTTCAGCTTGTCAACATCTTCTGCCAAGTAGGTTCTGCCAAATCCTCCCTCATCGGAAAGCACTTTTGTGACGCGATAATGACCTCGAAGCAATGGAATCAGAGGTGCGCTGCAACTCTGGCAATATTGATTCCCGTCAGGATTGATGGGATTGGGGCAATCTGGGTTGAGGCAGCAGAGCATCTTCCGGTAAGGATGACTGTTTAGAAGTTAATGATAGCTCTGGTTAGGAAATAGAACTGCAAAATTGCCGAATTTTTTATTATTGTTTTGATATTCAAAATAAGAGGTTATGTATAAAGTAAACTTTAAGACCAAAAAACCGGTTTCTGGGATTTAAGTAGGGAGCATCATCTGACTTTTTGATGAGAAACCGAGTTTCTCTCTACGCGACTATCCTGAATATTTACTTTATAAATGAATGGTCTCTAATACCATTTCACGAAAAATATGATACAGATGTAAATCCTGAAAGCTTTGCTGCATCTCAGTTTTTTTTAATTGCGAATTGCGAATTGCGAATTGCGAATTGGTATAAGGGCATTGTTTAGCTATAACTTCAGTTCAGGTAAAGTTGATGTCATCTACCTATTTTAAGTCAGTATTAAAAATCATAATTTAAGTATTATTTACTATTTTTCTATCTAGGGATTGTCAAATTAGTATCAGGTGTTGGTGTTGGTTCTACAGGAAAAATTTTATTTTCCTCATTTGTTAAATCGGGTATTTGTTGAGGTGGTTTTTTTCGCTGACTTTCCCTGGATGGTTTTGTGGTTGATGTGGGAACGGGGAATTCGTCGTTTGGTGAATTTATTGGTGGTGTTTCTGTTGGTAATATTGTCTCTATTGGCGTTGGTACTGAGTTTGGTGGTTGCTCCAATGGGGGCGTTGTCGGTATTAAAACTGGGGGTTTTTCTAAGCCGACGGTTAAGCTATAGTTCTGCTCCAATATTCCTGGTAAGGTTGTTAGCTGAATAATGTATTTACCAGTAAAAGGTAAAGTGCCTTGATAGGATGCAACATCCTTGGCGATCGCATCGACTGGTTCACGATTGGGGGCTAAAACCGTTAACAAAACACCTGTCTCTTGGGCTAGTAATGCAGTTAGTTGTTGCCCCTCTTCCCCTTGAAAGGTATATTGAATTGTTTCATTCGCCCGTAATTTTCCGGGAACGGTGACTGTCGTCGAGGCACCAAAGATTAAACGTTTGCTATAAATTACAGGTTCGCTATTCGTAATAGTTGGTGATGGTGTTGGTGTAGAAGTTGGGGCTTCGGTAATGACAGGTGAGGGAAAGGATTGTGGGGAGGTTGCGACTACTGGCTGCTGGCTTCGAGAGCGATAACGAATGTTGCTCACTAATGCCCAAGAGCCAAAACCAGCTAAGACCACAACGGCAGCACCGATTGCGCCAACGGCAAGGGGATTATCTAAAACTGAACGATTGGGGTCGCGGATTTCGGGTTCAGGTCGGCTTGGGTTAGTGGGGGATTGTATGGGTTCTGGACGGCGACCAACAGCGATGGTTTTCACATTGGAGAGGTTTGGGTTGGCGGCTCCTGGCTGGTCGATTAATTTTAAAGCATTAATCACCTCGCCTGCGGTTTGAAAGCGATCGCCCGGTATGTAATTCAACATTTTATTCAAGATTTGGGCAAATCGTGGATTGACATTGGCAAAGCGCTGCCAAGTCCACAGGGCTAAATTCTCATCATAAAGTTCTTGAGGTTCTTTCCCTGTCAGCAATACAATTGCTGTCACCGCCAAGGCATACAAGTCGCTATTCGGATATGCCCTTCCTGTTTGCATTTGTTCTGACGGGGCATAACCCAATTTCCCCACCGATGTCACCGAAGTATTACCTTCGAGGGATTGTAACTTATTCGCCAGTTCTTTAACTACGCCAAAATCAATTAAAACAGGTTCGCGATCGCGGTTCCCACTGCCTTCATTTGTATTGTTTTGTCGCAGAATAATATTTTCTGGAGAAATATCTCGATGAATAATTCCCCGACTATGAAGATATTCGAGAACGGGAAGTAAAGAACGCAACAAATGTAGAACTTCTTGCTCGTTAAATACACCAGCAATTACTTTTCTTTCTTCCAGTAAAGTGCGGTATGTCTTGCCCTCAACATAATCTTGGACTAAAAATAACCTTTGCTCCTGCTCAAAGCGCTCACGAAACTGAGGAATTTGCGGATGTTGAATTTGATACAGTATTTCCGCCTCGCGCTGAAATAACTGTTGTGCTTTCTCCCAACTAGAACTATTCCCTGCAGCAATTGGAATCAATTCTTTAATCGCACAAGGCTCATTAAAGCGACGCTGGTCTTCTGCCAGATAGGTTCTACCAAATCCGCCCTGACCCAGAATATTAATAATTCGGTAACGATTTTGGAGGATTGTGCCGACTGGAATGGGTGGTTGCATGGTTCTATTGATTTAATTGAATTGCATTAATTGCAACAGAAGGGAAAATTCCCCAAAAATATCCGCAAAAATTACGGGAGTGCAACGAGAACTCCCATAAATAGAATAGCGATAATTATATAGTTGCTGCTGTAGCCCATACTAGCTAAGTCGCAGTCAAACGACTTGCATAATACTATTTTCACCTCAGCTTAACAAGAAAAGGATTCTCACAGGGCAGACTATCCCTCTCAAAACTAAGAAAAACTACGCGATCGCACTTAATTGAATACTACACTGAGGATACTGACTCCGGCATCCTCATATTCTTTATCAATCGATCAATTAAAAATTCCATATAAATTCAGTTGAGAATCTTTTTGATCAGCTATAAATTAAGTTAGTGGGGTTAAATTACTCTACTAAGTAAACATGAAGATGTTTTTGATTTTTACTTGATTTTTACTTCTAAACTAAAAAATCAAAAGATCAGTCTTATTTCTAGACTTAATCTCTGTTAAGCTGTCAATGGTTACGTCGGAGAGGCGCTTAAAGATTGATGTGGTTTAGTTTTACTAAGAAACTTTGAAATTTTTTATCAAAGCTTCAAAAACTGATACATCTTTTTTTAGTTGTTCTACTCCAGTAAGCCAAATATCTTCTGATGATAAGATTGCCATGAATGCACATCGAGGATCTGCTGTGCTTAGTTCTGCAACTTTAAAAGTGCAGCCAGCGCCAACAGGACTAAACGAAAACAATCGCCTGCGGCTGTTCTCTGGCTCTGCCAACTTACAACTTTCCCAAGAAGTCGCCCGCTATCTGGGGATGGATTTGGGACCGATGATTCGCAAACGTTTTGCGGACGGAGAACTGTACGTTCAAATTCAGGAATCAATTCGAGGTTGCGATGTTTATCTCATCCAACCTTGCTGCAATCCTGTGAACGACAACTTAATGGAACTGCTAATTATGATTGATGCCTGCCGTCGGGCATCTGCAAGACAAGTAACAGCAGTGATTCCATATTATGGCTATGCCCGTGCGGATCGCAAAACCGCAGGACGGGAGTCAATCACAGCCAAATTGATTGCAAACCTGATTACCGAGGCAGGCGCAAATCGCGTTCTGGCGATGGACTTGCACTCATCACAAATTCAGGGCTATTTCGACATACCTCTCGATCATGTTTATGGCTCTCCAGTCATCTTTGACTATTTAGCCAGCAAAAAATTTGAGGATATTGTCGTAGTCTCCCCTGATGTTGGTGGTGTGGCAAGAGCAAGAGCATTTGCGAAGAAGCTCAATGATGCCCCACTGGCAATCATCGACAAACGTCGCCAAGCACACAACGTTGCCGAAGTCTTAAATGTCATCGGCGATGTCAAAGGGAAAACCGCAGTCTTGGTTGACGACATGATTGACACTGGCGGAACTATCACCGAAGGTGCCAAGTTATTACGCCAAGAGGGTGCAAGACAAGTATACGCCTGTGCAACCCACGCAGTTTTTTCACCACCAGCGATTGAACGCTTATCAAGCGGTTTGTTAGAGGAAGTCATTGTCACCAATACAATTCCCATCGGAGGCTGCGATACATCGCCCGAAGCCCTCCGTAAAAGCTTCCCACAGTTAGTGGTTCTCTCGGTGGCAAATCTACTTGGGGAAACAATTTGGCGCATACACGAAGATAGCTCTGTAAGTAGTATGTTCCGTTAACCTCAATTTTGACTGTAACTGCGATTACATTAATTGGGAAAAATAGGAAAGGGGGACAGGAAAGGGAAAGAGTTATTTATATGCTTGGGAGTGAAATTTTTTTCATCTTGCTTAACTTTACTTCCCCCCTCCCCCTCTCTAATTCTGTCGAATTAATCCGAATTAATTATAAAACGAGTATTCTCATAATACTGTAGTTTGTATAACTATAAATGAGCGATCGCTCTTGAGAAAAATTTCTGGTTTACTGATTGATTAAAATTATGCAAAATTATGCAAATTCGTGCGGAAACTACGCAAGACTATCTGCAAATAGCGGAAGTTAATACTTTGGCATTCGGCAGAGAAAATGAAGCTAATTTAATTACTGAAATTCGTAATTCTCACTTTTATATTCCCGAACTCTCTTTAGTTGCAGAAATTGATAATAATATAGTCGCTCATTTGATGTTTAGCTATATTCATCTCATTGGAGAGGAAAGATTGCGGGTATTGAGTCTAGCACCTGTAGCTGTAACGCCGGAATTTCAAAAGCAAGGTATTGGTAGTGCTTTAATTAGAAATGGCTTAGAAAAGGCTGATGCTATGGGTGAGGCTTTAGCAATTGTGCTAGGTTATCCTTTGTTTTACAATCGCTTTGGTTTTGTGTCGTCAACTATTTATGGAATTAAATCTCCCTTTGATGTTCCTGAAGATGTTTTTATGGTGAAGGTTTTTGAAAACTCTCAACCGAAATATCAAGGTGAGGTTGTTTATCCTCCTGCATTTTTGCGGGTTTAAGCTAAAAAGTATCTTTTCTTCGGGAATTAAGTTCTTAGTAGACGAATTGCCGATAGTGAAGCAAATCCTAATAATGTAATGACATGGCAGGAAATTAGAGCTTCTATTCGTACATAATAAAAAAGAAGCGATCGCACATTCAAATAACAGACATGTACCCAAAAAAATTGCCTTTTTTGGAATCTATTTCTTGGCAAATCACAGATGTTTATAAACCGACATTAGAAGAAATGTTGAGCAGTTACGAAAGGGGTTGGCGATATCGCGATATATTTAATAATTTAGAAGGTGAAGAACTCAATTTTCTCAAAGAAATCGCCAGAAAATATCGCTCATGGTTAGTTGTTGAACTATGCGATTTAGATTAGAACGTCATAATCAAATTCTGACAATTCTTGAATGTTTAAATAGTGAGCTACTGAAAAATTGTTCTGCTTATTTTGGTGGTGGAACCATTCTTACTTTAGATTTTCAAGAATATCGTTCTAGTGTAGATATTGATTTTATTGCTTCTGTTAATAATGGAGGTTATAGATATTTACGCACGGTCATATTTGATAATGGATGTGAGGGATTATTTAACGATTTAAGTAAAATAAAATTAGGACGTAATACCACCGATCAATATGGAATTCAGATGGTTGTCTATGTTGAAGATATCCCTATTAAAACAGAAATTATTGCAGAAAATCGCTTTCAATTAGACTCTCCTAGATATCCAAATTGGTCTCCTGTCCCATGTTTAAGTTTAAATGATTGTTTTACTTCTAAACTACTATCAAATTCAGATAGATATATAGATAAAAGTGTTAAATCTCGGGATTTAATAGATTTAGCTGTTCTCAGATTACAATCTCCAATACCTCAATCGGCAATAGATAAAGCTGAAAATGCCTATGAGGTTATACGACCCTTAAAAAAGGCGATCGCACTTTTTCAACAAAAACCTGAAGATAGACAAAGTTGTTTTGAAGAACTACAAATAAGTGAAAGTTGGATATGTAAAATAATTGATGATATTGATTTACTTTGCTTAGATTTTGGTTTACCTAAAATTGATAGAATTTTTAAAGAAAAACACGATTTATAAACAGATAATTTTTAAAGTTTTTAGGCGATTTCAGGTTTTCGCATGGGTTTTTACAGATTCCCAGAGGAAATTACACCCATACTTTCCAAGAATCCTGCAACTTGTAAAATCTTTGCTTCATTGTCAGGTGCGGCAATGATTTGTACACCTAAAGGTAAAGCATTTGCTCTGTGAATTGGCACTGATAAAACTGGTAAACCAATAAATGATAAAGGCTGCGTAAATTGCCCTAAATAAGGGCGCACGAGTATTTCTTCACCATCCAAAATCATTGTTTGTTGTCCAATTAAGGGTGCAGTAATTGGTGTAGTTGGGGCAATAATGACATCGACATTGGCGAAAACTTCCCGAACTTTATCGCGATACCATCTTCTAAAACGTTGCGCTTGAAGATACCATTGACTGGGAATTAAAGCACCTGCTAAAAAACGATCGCGTGTTGCTGGATCAAAATCTTGTGGGCGATCGCGCAATTGATTAAAATGCAAATTAGCTCCTTCTACAGCAGTAATTACAAATGCCGCAGCACGGGCACGATGGCTTTCGGGTATGGTAATGTAATTTTTTATATTTAATGCATCAGCAACTTTTTGTACTGCTGCCAATGCTTCTGGTTCTGCTTTTTGGGTGAAATAATCGCCGGCTACAGCAATTTTAATTCCATCAATATGGGGAAAAGACGGGATGTGTCGCGTCTCTACATTTGGACGGTTTGTGCAGATGGGATCGCGTTCGTCATATCCTTGTAAAATATCAAATGCGATCGCAGTATCCCGTACTGAACGTGTAAATGTGCCTATGTGATCGAAACTGCTGGAAAATAATGCGACTCCGGCACGGGATAATCTACCATAGGTGGGTTTGAAACCATATACACCGCATAAAGCCGCAGGAACCCGAATCGAACCATTAGTATCTGAACCGAGTGTGAGGGGCAGCAAACCCGCAGCAACGGCAGCAGCAGAACCTCCCGATGAACCTCCAGCGACTCGGTTAATGTCATGGGGGTTGCGAGTTGCACCATAATGGGAATTTTCTGTCACAAAGCCATATGCATACTCATCCATATTTAATGCACCTACGAGTATTGCACCTGCTTGTTTTAATTTTTTGATAGCGGTAGCATCTTCGGTTGCGGGAGGATTTTCTGCGTTGATTTTTGCACCTGCAAGTGTAGTTAAACCTTGGATATCAAAAAGATTTTTGACTGCAAAAGGTACACCAGCAAGTACACCAGGATTTTTACCGGCAATTATTTCTTGATCGATACGTTCTGCATCAACTAGTGCGGTTTCACTGGTGACAGCAGTGAAACAATTGAATTCGTCATTACTGGCTGTAATTTTTGCTAAAGTAGCTTTAATCACGTCAACAGCACTAATTTTACCTGCTTGGATAGCAGTTGTAATTGCGATCGCATCTAATTTCAATAAATCCATAATTAATAGAATATTTTATAGACTGATAATTTTTGAATTGTTAGTTATTCTAAATATCCCCGATCTATGGAAAAGTTAGGGATATTAATTCCTTCGTTAAGGTTCAAAAACTGGTGCAACTTCAATTTCTTCTGATAAATCGAATTCATTTACCAATTTTGCAATTGTTTGAATTCTCTCAAAATTAGCAGTTACCCCATCTTTATATTCCTCCCGTAAATTCAAATCTACCAATAAAGCCATTTGCTCTACATATATTTTTAGATCGATTAGTTGATTTTCCATTGATTACTTATCTCAGCTAAAGTTAATTAATCCTAAATTTAAATACATTGAAAATCATTAAATTCTCATCGCAGCACCAGGTCCCAAAGGTAAACCCAACACAAACCAAATCACAAATAATAACGACCAAGCAATCAAAAAAGCAATCGAATAAGGCAACATTAGAGAAATTAAAGTACCAATACCCAAATTGCGATCGTACTTTTGACCAAAGGCTACTACTATAGGGAAATAAGGCATCAAAGGCGTAATAATATTAGTTGTAGAATCGCCAATTCGATATGCAGCTTGCACCAATTCCGGTGAATATCCCAGCAACATAAACATCGGTACAAATATGGGAGCCATGATTGCCCACTTCGCAGAAGCAGAACCAACAAACATATCAATTAAAACACTAATCAAAATGAATAGTATTAGTAGTGGTGCCCCAGTAATTCCGGTCGCTTTTAAAAAATCAGCACCTTTAACAGCGACAATTATCCCCAAATTACTCCAAGCAAAGTAACTGATAAATTGTGCCGCAAAAAAAGCCAGAGCAATATAATAACCCATTCCACTCATGGAATTACCCAAAGCTTTAGCGACATCTTTATCATTTTGAATTGTGCCTGCAACTTTACCGTAAACAATACCAGGAATTAGAAAAGCTAGCGCAATAATAAATACGATTCCTTCAATGAAAGGAGAAGGAATAATTGTGAATTTTTCTGGGTCTCGTAAAATACCTTGTGGTGGAATTAGTAAAACTAAAATAAAGGCTATAAATGCTAAAAAAGCATACCCTGCCCAGCGTAAACCTTTTCTTTCCCTAGCAGAAACATCCTCCATTTCCATATCAGCTTCACTTGCATCTACACCTGTATATACACCCAAACGCGGTTCGACAATTTTCTCGCAAATAAACCAGCCAATTAATGTAATTAAGAACGTAGAAACCGCCATAAAATAATAATTAGCAGTTGCATTCACTTGATATTCAGGCTTAATTAATTGTGCTGCTGTTTGCGTCAATCCTGCTAACAAAGGGTCAAGAGAACTGATGAGTAAATTCGCACTAAATCCTCCCGCAACCCCCGCAAATGCCGCAGCTAAACCCGCTAAAGGATGCCTGCCAAATGCCAGGAAAATCACAGCGCCCAGTGGAACAAGCACCACATAACCGGCATCAGATGCTACATTTGCCATTACACCAGCAAAAATTACAGTCGGGGCAATTAATCTTCTAGGTGTAATCATCACAACTTCCCGCAGAAGTGCCGCAAGTAAGCCAGTAGCTTCGGCGACACCAACACCTAACATTGCGACTAAAACTGTGCCTAATGGCGGAAATTCAACAAAATTTTTAACTGCTTGCGTAAATATTTTACGGATACCGTCGGGTGTTAGAAGTGATACTGCTGCGATCGCTTTGCCATTACCGGGATGAACTACAGATAAACCAACGGAAGCTGCTATTGTACTAACTACTATTACCAGCAGCGACAATATAAAGAATAGTGTTAAAGGATCAGGTAATTTATTTCCTAATTCTTCGATCGCAGCTAGGGATTTCTCTAACAATGTCAACTTTCCTGTGGTTGCAGATGCCTCTTCTTTTCTTGTTTCTCGCACTTGTCTCGCCCTGATTTCTATGTATGAATTATGACTTTAGCGAGAATTTTAGCGGAAATATTGTAGTTAGGGATACTTTTTGTATTTAATTTTATGCAGAGACGTAGAGAGTTAGAGAGAATTTCCGAGGAGATTGATTTTTAAAGATTTTCCGGTAAATGAAATAAACCTGTTGTATCTGCTTCAAAATCAATGACTTGGTATACAGCATCCACATTTAGTTCACCATAAATATGAGGAAATAAGTCATTATCAGCAGGTTCGTATTTAATTTCAGCTTGAACTTTATTTTGATCAATATATAAAAGGACAAGATTAGTTTGATTTTTAAAAAATTTATTAGCGGTTTTAATAAGTTGCGATCGTCTTGAACAATGAATAAATCCTTCTGTTTTTAGAGAATCTGCACGATAGCTACCAGCAAGTTTTGCATTTTCCCATGCGAGTCGTTGAGTAATGTGATGAATTGTATTCATAATTGTTATTTTGTAGTTATTTTTATATTCTAAATACTGGATAATTTGGGTGTTTAGGGTTAGGAATTAGACATTGATTTTTGCAATCTACTAATAAATCTAAAGTTTCTAAAACAGTTTGACCAATTAAAACTTCATTTCCCGTAACTAATGTAACCTCAGTTGTTTCACGTCCTTCTATCTCAATAATTACA
The DNA here is from genome assembly GCF_034931845.1 of Calothrix sp. UHCC 0171. NCBI lineage: Bacteria > Bacillati > Cyanobacteriota > Cyanophyceae > Nostocales > Calotrichaceae > Calothrix > Calothrix sp. UHCC 0171. Next base: position 238,481 of record NZ_JAYGHN010000001.1, on the reverse strand, counting down.
GGTTCTGTTAATCCTACACTTTCTTCCCTTCCATCTGCATATTGTGCATTTTGTTGACCTCTAATTTTTAAACCAAGCTGTTGAACTATACTCATTGGCAAAATAGTTCTTACAGCGCCAGTATCTACAAGTGCTTGTGTTTCAATTACTCGTAGCTGACTTGGGTTTAATAAACCACGATTAACCAAAATTTCATCAACAGCATTGGTTAATTTAACTTTTACTCTTACCTCTCCCATTTCTTTATTGATGTTGCTATTAGAACGATTGAAGTCTATCATGTTACCTTTCCGTTTCTAAACAATCAATCTCATGTTAGTAAAATAGAATAAAGAACTGCTGTTAAATTAGAAATTATTTAACATTTACCTATCTTAATGTTTCTTTTCAGAAAGTATTATTTCCCGAAGATCATCTAGAGGTGATTCTAGCTCCTTCGCATCATTCGCACAAAAATCTAAGGCTAAATCAATACTAAGTTTATCATGCTCTTTGTGGCTTTTAGGAGGTATAATTTCTATTGAATAACTAACTGTTAAACGTCCTGATTGCCAACCTTTAGAGCCGATTTTTAAAAGCTGACAATCTATCCCATTTGCTGATGAATTCCATAACATATTTCCACATTTTAAAAAAGTCCCATTAATAGAGATACCTTTAAAAATATCTTTTACGTAATAACTTTTGTATATTTCTGTTTTAAATTTTGAGCGAATATTCTCTAATAGCAATTGTTTAAATCTATCAACAGTATAAGTGTCTTTTAAAAAGAGTAAAACATCATTATTATCTAAAACAATAAATTTATTAGATTCACTGTTAGTTAACATTGGTAGGTAATAAATTTTAATGTAATCAATTTCGATTCTAATTTATTCCGAATTTTCTAAATATGATAATAGTATAAATACTGATTCATCTGATACTTGATGTCTATCTGCTAATGGCAAAGAGCAAAAATGATGAATATCGATAAATATAATCATAAATTTATCTGCGTTTATCTGCGGTTAATTAAATCAAAAAACACGTAATAATTATATAAGTAATTTTATAATGAATTAGTTGGATTTACAGAAACTGCTGAAATACAAAAATCTGGTGAACATAAACCTGGAAAATTTAAAGTTGTAACTTCCAAACTATTTAAATTAACTTCTCGAATCACATGATTATTTGTATCTGCAATATATAGAGAATTTCCAAAAACACTTAATCCAGATGGTTCAGAAAAACTTGCATTAATGCCAATACCATCTTGCAAAGAAAAGCCGCCATTGCCTAGCACAGTTTTACATTCACCCGTACTAGGATTGATAGATTTTATTTTATGGTTATAAGTATCAGCAATCCAAATATTGCCATCTGCATATTCAATTCCTAAACAATGTTGTAGTAAAACATCTTTACCAACACCATCTTTATCACCAAATTCAAATAAATTTCCACTTCCACAAATTGTTCTAACTTGTGCAGATTCTCCTAACCCCACACCACGAATTGTACTATTTTCACTATCAGCTACGAATAATTCATCCCCATTAGTAGTAATACCACTTGGCTGGGCAAATACTGATTCCATCAAGTTGCTATCATAACAAGCCTCAGCACCAGTACCCGCACAAGTGCCAATAATATTACTATCTAAATCCATTTTCCATATTTGATGCGAACCTGCGATCGCAATAAATAAATTTTTACCTATCTTTACCAAATCCCAAGGTGAATTTAACGCTGTTTCTAATGCTTTCCCATGGTGACGATGAATATTACGACTTTGTTTTCCAGTGCCAGCAATGGTTTTTACTTGTTGTCTAATTAAGTCAATTTGGCGAATGCTGTGATTATTTGTATCAGCAATGTAGAGAATTTGATTTTCGGAATCAAATGTCATTCCTTGTGGTGCTGAAAATTCCACTTCTGTGAAATTACCATCGATTAAACCAGCTTTACTAGTACCAATTATATTGAATAATTCACCTGTTAAAGAGGTGTGAATAATCCGATTATATCCAGTATCAGTAATCAATAAACCTACATTTGTCGCTAATACTTTGCTAGGAAAAGATAACGGTGTAATAATAGGCGATCGCTGTTTTTCTAAAGTTAAATTTAATTCTTGAAATTTAATTGTATTTTGTTTGCTATGCTGCTCGATTATTTGCTGAATTAATTCTTCTAAAATATCGCGTTTTCCTTCGCCTATTACTGAAGCAACAATATAACCTTGAGGATTAATTACTATTAGTGTTGGATAAGCGCGCACTGCATAATCTTGCCAAATCTTAAAGTTTTTATCTACTAAAATAGGATGTTCTATATCGTAGCGAATGATTGCTTGACGAACATTTTCAATCTCCTTTTCATTATCAAATTTTGCCGAATGTATGCCAATAATTGTCAGACTATCTTTATATTTTTGTTCGAGATATTTTAAATCTGGTATTATATGTAAGCAATTTATACAACAATAAGTCCAGAAATCTAAAATAATAATTCGACCTTTCAATTCTTTAATGGATAAAGGTTTATCAGTATTCAACCAAGAATTATTTTGTGGTAATTGCGGTGCGCGAAGACAATTGCTAAATAATTTCATAACTATATCGAAGAGAGCGTCTTTAATTTTTTTGGGAATTTTAATTAACGTACCTCTTTAGGCTATAGGTGCAAGCAGTTTCCTATAAAGCAGCAAGCTGCAACTAATAAAATATACCTCTCTCCTACGGAAGTATAGAGAGAGGCTGGAAAGGATAATTGCCCGTTTTAATCAACTAAGCTCTTAGCTTCCTTTATCAAAGGAAAAGATGAAGCTAGATTCCATCAAACACAGGTTTAATTACTACTGATTTTCTTCACTTACCTCAGTTTCTTTTGTTTCCACATTGGCAGAAGACTCAGGTTTTGGTATTTGTAAACGCTGCAAAAACTTACTTGATTTAATCTTCTCTAACTGATTCGTCACTTTTTGCTGTAATGTATTTGTTTTCTCAACTGGAATTACTTCTGGTTTTGGTTCAACCTGAGTTTCAATAGTTTGAGCTTCAACAGGTTTAGCTTCAACAGGTTTAGTTTCGACAGGTTTAGTGACTGGTGTGGGTGTTACCTGAGGATTTTGTAAATATTTACTAAATCTAGATTTAGCGGGTTCTGTTGGTGTGGGAGTTGCTTTAATGCTGGGAGTATCTATTACATTTGGTGTCTCAGGTGAAATACTTGGCTGATTATTAGGTAAGGGAGATTGTAATGCTGGTGATGCAGATGGTGTAGTTATGGGTGTAATTACAGGTTTCTCTACAGGTAAATTCGCAGGTGAATGTTGGAAGTATTTACCAAAGTTGGATGTTTTTTGTGGAGCTTTAGGAATCTCAGGTATGCTTGTTTTGTCAATTATTTCTGGAACTAACTCAGGTGCTTTGAGTGTTTCGCTGGCTGTGGGTTCTGGTGTCGCTTTTACACTTGGTTTTGCTGTAGGTGATTTCAGGACTTCAGGTTGAGATAATTCGCCAGATTTTGCTTTTTCAGGTTGTTTTAATTCAACTTTGGGAATTACAACAGGTACTTGAATTTCAGGAATATTAACTTCAGTATCTGTTGGTTTTTCTTCTGTTATTTGTGTTTTTGGTGCAATTTCTAACTTTGGTTCAATTTTAGGCTCAATCGTCGGTGTCGGTGTTGCTGTTACTGTCGGTTCCACAATAGGTATTGTAACACTATAATTAGGGTCTATAATACTACGAACTTGTTCGGTTGAAAGCTCACCTCGAATAATTTTGGAAAGTGTATCTTTACCTTTTGGCTCGTAATCAATACTTCTAACTGTAGTGTTAAAAACGTTTTTAACTACTTTACCTTGTCCATCTAAAAATTCAATCTTTACCCAGTTTTTACCTGGTTTAAATCCTTTCAAATATACAGATTCCCATCTATCTAATACAAAGCTTTCACCGTTAATCGTACAGCGAATCCGCCAATCCCCAATGTCGTCTTTTAAAATATCTTTACCAGCAATTTGTAGCGGCGCATTAGTTAGATAAAAATCTAAAAGGATTGGTTCTGCCCCGTATTCACCTTTAGGGCGACTATATGTTAATAAAGGTTGGGATATATTGGGATTATTTTCGTCAGTTTTTGTAAAGACATGGAACGTAGTTTGCGCGTATGCTCCTTCATTTTTAAAACTTTCATGCCAAGGACGTGATGCAAAAACCCGTAATGTGTGTGTACCCGCAGATAAGTTGGATAAAGTTAAAGGCTGATTGATATCGTAAACAGCTATGTAGGGTTGATTATCAAGGATTACATGCAGATGAGGACCTAATTTATATTGCGAATCCTGAAATATTGGTAAATCTTTAACTTGAAAGCGAACATCCACCGTGTCGTTTTCCAGAACTTCGTCCGATTTAGGACTTACTATTTTGACTTGTGGTTGATTCTTTTCTAAGCTGCGTCGTAATTCTTGAATAACTGACGGTGGGGAAACTTCAGAAATTTGATTAGTTAATTGTGGGTTATCTCGTACCTTTCCCGATGTGAAGGGTTCCTGACTAACAGCTTTTCCTCCACAACTACTCAAACTTAAAATTAGTACGATCGCTATTAAGGATTTTGTAGCTTTTTTAATTATTCCACAATCCCAACGCCAAGACTTTGCGATCGCTCCTACGAACCAAAATTTGATCAATTTCACCAGTTATACCTCGTCAACAACTGAAAAATCATTTTGGCTTAAATTGTTCACCCTCAACCATATTCCCAAGGTTAAATATTCATCTTTGCAAGGGCTAGTTCCCCATGCCCCCAAAATATACAGGTAGAAGAAGAGGTTGGGAAAGGCGAATACATAATAATCAGGAATATATTCTTTATGACTCCTATGCCTATAAATTTCTCAATCTCTTAATTTACTTAGTCTCAATTTTTACTAAGCTTTATAACCAACAATTAATATATAACTTTTGTATCATTAGTGACATAAATTTGCATTCATATTGTAACTGAGCGCTCACAAAAGTGGCTGTTTGAGAAAAAATATAAAAGCTTAAAACTTACAACCCTTGTCTGATAAGCACTTTCACCCGTTCTCCCTTAACTAAAGATACTGGATAGCACACTTGAAGACACAGTGATATAAATATAAAGTTTGCGAATTGTTTACCTTTGTAAATTAAATGAATAAACTATTGACATTTTCCCCAAAGGTAAGGACGCAGAAAGCAGAATCCACGGTAAATTGAGGGATTTTGAATTATTGTTAAATTGTCTCTAACTATATGGGAGATATGACTTTATAATTCAACAGAAACCACTTTTCCACATAGGGTCTTCTCGCGACTCCGATTTAGGTCATCCAGAATCTGGGGAAACGGCAAGCTGAAAATGCTGCGAAGACAACTAGTGGCGTACATAATTCCTCAATCCCTTTTAAGAGAGGAGGTCGAATGACGATTAGTCCTCCGGAGCGAGAGGAGAAAAAAGCAAGAGTAATTGTTGATAATGACCCGGTTCCAACTTCATTTGAAAGATGGGGAAACCCCGGACACTTCGACAGAACCCTAGCTAAAGGTCCAAAAACCACCACTTGGATTTGGAACCTTCACGCCCTCGCCCACGATTTTGATACACATACAAGCGATTTAGAAGACATTTCCCGCAAAGTATTCGCAGCACACTTCGGTCACTTGGCTGTTGTAACGCTGTGGTTGAGCGGCATGATATTTCACGGCGCTAAGTTTTCCAACTACGAAGCTTGGTTAAGCGATCCTCTGGGTGTTAAGCCTAGCGCTCAGGTTGTTTGGCCCATTGTGGGACAAGACATTTTAAACGGTGATGTTGGCGGTGGCTTCCACGGTATTCAAATCACCTCTGGTTTATTCCAGGTTTGGCGTGGTTGGGGTATAACCAACTCGTTCCAACTTTATTGCACTGCGATCGGCGGTTTGGTTTTGGCTGGCTTGTTCTTATTTGCAGGCTGGTTCCACTACCACAAACGCGCTCCCAAACTGGAGTGGTTCCAAAACGTTGAGTCGATGCTCAACCACCACTTGGCAGTATTGCTCGGTTGCGGTTCCTTGGGTTGGACTGGTCATTTGATTCACGTATCAAACCCAATTAACAAGTTGTTGGATGCAGGTGTCGCCCTTAAGGACGTACCTTTACCCCACGAGTTCATCCTCAACAAGGACTTGTTGACTGAGTTGTATCCCAGCTTTGCTAACGGTTTGACTCCTTTCTGGACGTTGAATTGGGGTGCGTACGCTGATTTCTTGACCTTCAAAGGCGGTTTAAACCCCGTAACTGGCGGCTTATGGATGACTGATATCGCGCACCATCATCTGGCGATCGCAGTTCTATTCATTGTTGCTGGTCACCAATACCGCACCAACTGGGGTATCGGTCACAGTATCAAAGACATCCTTGAAAACCACAAAGGACCTTTCACTGGTGAAGGTCACAAGGGTCTTTACGAAAACTTGACTACTTCGTGGCACGCTCAATTGGCAACAAACCTTGCCTTCTTGGGTTCGCTGACAATCATTGTCGCGCACCACATGTATTCGATGCCTCCGTACCCATACTTAGCGACCGATTACGCTACACAGCTTTGCTTATTCACCCACCACATGTGGATTGGCGGCTTCCTAATCGTCGGCGGTGCGGCACACGCAGCAATCTTCATGGTGCGTGATTACGACCCTGTTGTTAACCAAAACAACTTATTGGATCGGGTGATTCGTCATCGCGATGCCATCATTTCTCACCTCAACTGGGTGTCAATGTTCCTTGGCTTCCATAGCTTCGGTCTTTACATCCACAACGATACAATGCGCGCATTGGGTCGTCCTCAAGATATGTTCTCCGACACTGCAATCCAGTTGCAGCCAGTGTTTGCTCAGTGGGTACAAAGCCTGCACACTGTAGCACCCGGTGGCACAGCACCTAATGCATTGCAAGTAGTTAGCCATGCTTTCGGCGGCGGTATTGTCGCAGTTGGCGGCAAAGTCGCAATGATGCCCATTGCTTTGGGTACTGCTGACTTCTTGGTGCACCATATCCATGCGTTCACCATCCACGTAACCGTACTGATTCTGCTCAAGGGCGTACTATTCGCTCGCAGTTCTCGCTTGATTCCAGATAAAGCAAACCTGGGCTTCCGCTTCCCTTGCGATGGTCCTGGTCGTGGCGGTACATGTCAGGTGTCTGGTTGGGACCACGTGTTCCTCGGACTCTTCTGGATGTATAACTCCTTGTCGATTGTAATTTTCCACTTCTCCTGGAAGATGCAGTCTGATGTATGGGGAACAGTTGACGCAGCTGGTAATGTGTCTCACATTACTGGTGGTAACTTTGCTCAAAGTGCCATCACCATCAACGGCTGGTTGCGTGACTTCCTGTGGGCACAAGCTGCACAGGTAATCAACTCCTACGGCAGCGCATTATCTGCTTATGGTTTGCTGTTCTTAGGCGCTCACTTTGTTTGGGCATTCAGCTTAATGTTCTTGTTTAGCGGTCGCGGCTACTGGCAAGAACTGATTGAATCGATTGTTTGGGCACACAACAAGCTGAAAGTAGCTCCTGCTATTCAGCCTCGCGCTCTCAGCATCATTCAAGGTCGTGCAGTTGGTGTTGCTCACTATCTCTTAGGAGGTATAGCCACTACGTGGGCATTCTTCCACGCGCACATTCTTTCAGTAGGCTAACGCTAAGAATTTTGGATTTTGGATTTGTGATTCAAAATCATGTTGGTTGCCAGCACTTTAAACTTCGACGGTGTTTGCCACTACTAATCCAGAATCTAAAATCTAAAATCCAAAATCTCACGAGGATTTATCAAAACCTATGGCAACAAAATTTCCAAAATTTAGCCAGGACTTAGCACAGGACCCGACGACTCGTCGGATCTGGTATGCGATGGCTATGGGAAATGATTTTGAGAGCCATGACGGTATGACGGAGGAAAATCTTTACCAAAAGATTTTCGCCACTCACTTCGGTCACCTGGCAATCATTTTCCTATGGGCATCGAGCCTCCTGTTTCACGTCGCTTGGCAAGGCAACTTTGAACAGTGGATTAAAGACCCTCTTCACATCCGCCCCATCGCCCATGCGATTTGGGACCCCCACTTCGGTAAACCTGCTATAGAAGCTTTTACCCAAGCTGGTGCTAGCAATCCTGTAAACATTGCTTACTCCGGTGTTTATCACTGGTGGTACACCATCGGGATGCGTACAAACAACGACCTGTATACAGGTTCGGTGTTCTTACTCCTATTTGCATCCTTGTGTTTGTTCGCAGGTTGGCTACATCTACAACCTAAGTTCCGTCCAAGCTTGGCTTGGTTCAAGAATGCCGAATCTCGCCTCAACCACCACTTGGCTGGTTTGTTCGGTGTTAGCTCCTTGGCATGGACTGGTCACTTAGTACACGTTGCTATTCCTGAATCTCGCGGACAGCACGTAGGTTGGGATAACTTCCTGACTACTTTGCCTCACCCCGAAGGTTTAACCCCCTTCTTCACTGGTAACTGGGGCGTGTACGCACAAAACCCAGATACCGCAGGTCACATTTTTGGTACTTCGACTGGTTCGGGTACAGCAATTTTGACCTTCTTAGGTGGTTTCCACCCACAAACAGAATCGCTGTGGTTAACCGATATGGCACACCACCATCTCGCGATCGCAGTTCTGTTTATTGTTGCTGGTCACATGTACCGGACAAGCTTCGGTATTGGTCACAGCATCAAAGAAATGATGGATGCCAAAACTTTCTTTGGCAAAAAAGTGGAAGGACCTTTCAATATGCCTCACCAAGGTATATATGAAACCTACAACAACTCCTTACACTTCCAATTAGGTTGGCACTTGGCTTGCTTAGGGGTAATTACCTCCTTGGTAGCGCAGCACATGTATTCTTTGCCTGCCTACGCATTTATTGCACGGGATTACACGACTCAAGCAGCCCTGTATACCCACCACCAGTACATTGCTGGTTTCCTCATGGTTGGTGCCTTTGCTCATGGAGCTATCTTCTGGGTTCGTGACTACGACCCCGAACAAAATAAAGGCAACGTACTTGATCGCGTATTGAAGCACAAAGAAGCGATTATCTCGCATTTAAGCTGGGTATCCCTTTTCTTGGGCTTCCACACCTTGAGCTTGTACGTACACAACGATGTAGTTGTTGCTTTCGGTACACCTGAAAAGCAAATCTTGATTGAACCCGTGTTTGCACAGTTCATTCAAGCGGCTCATGGTAAAGTCCTCTACGGCTTGGATACCTTACTTTCCAATCCTGATAGTGTTGCTTACACTGCTTATCCCAACTACGGAAACGTTTGGTTGGGTGGTTGGTTGGATGCCATCAATAGTGGTACCAACTCCCTCTTCTTAACCATTGGTCCTGGCGACTTCTTAGTACACCACGCCTTTGCATTGGCTATCCACACCACCACCTTGATTTTGGTTAAGGGTGCTTTGGATGCCCGTGGTTCTAAATTGATGCCTGACAAAAAGGACTTCGGTTACGCATTCCCTTGCGACGGTCCGGGACGCGGTGGTACTTGCGACATTTCCGGTTGGGACTCGTTCTACCTCTCCATGTTCTGGATGTTAAATACCATTGGTTGGGTAACCTTCTACTGGCACTGGAAACATTTGGGTATTTGGCAAGGAAACGTCGCCCAATTTGACGAAAACTCTACCTACCTGATGGGCTGGTTCCGCGATTATCTCTGGGCGAACTCCGCACAGTTAATCAACGGTTACAACCCATATGGCATGAACAACCTGTCAGTTTGGGCTTGGATGTTCCTCTTCGGACACTTAATCTGGGCGACTGGTTTCATGTTCCTCATCTCTTGGCGTGGTTACTGGCAAGAGTTGATTGAAACCTTGGTTTGGGCACACGAACGTACTCCTCTTGCGAACCTAGTTCGTTGGAAAGACAAGCCTGTTGCACTCTCCATCGTTCAAGCCCGTTTGGTTGGTTTAGCTCACTTTACGGTTGGCTACTTCGTTACCTACGCGGCGTTCCTGATAGCTTCTACGGCTGGTAAGTTCGGTTAATTCCGGTTGCTAGTTGTTAGGTAAGTAATAAAAATCCCCTACCCATGTGGTGGGGGATTTTTATTTTAGGAATAAATTGCTAACTATAGTATGTAGAACTATAGTTAGCAACATATTAACTTGATATATAGTTTTAAAACTTCAAAGCTTCTTTCTCTTAGATGAAAGAGTTAATTCTAGTACAGTTCGGGCAAAAAGTTAGGGAAGAAAGGTTAAAACAAAATCTTTCTCAAGAGCAACTAGCAGATAAAGCAGGAGTTCATCGTACATATATTGGGATGATAGAAAGAGCGGAAAAAAATATAACTTTAATCAATATCGGAAAAATAGCAAAAGCACTGGAAATTCAAATAGCTGACTTATTTGCTGAATTATGAACTGGACAGATACACTTGTAAAATTTTGCGGAGAATATAATATTCCCATCGAATATCTTGCAGATGTCCTGTCTGATCCAAAAGTTGTTCCAATGATTCGTGGGAAAGCTTTTGAATTTTCGGTTGCAGCTACTCTCTCTAAAATATTAAATCCTAATGAATGGAAAGTGGATAAGCCTATAGTCAACTCACAGCTTGGTCTTCATGACACGGATGTTAGAGTGACCCATTTACAAAGTCAAAAGGTACTTACTGTGGAATGTAAGTTAGCAAAAAACGGTAGTTATCGTAGAATCCCTAGTAACAAATTATCAAGTGGCTATGTTAATCAGGTTTCTGTCAAATGTATGCGAAGTCGTACATTAGGAACGGAAATGGTTGAAAAGCTTGCACCAAAACTGGGAGTTAGTGAGAAAGTATTAGCTGTTCATAATGATCAATATCTTCCATCTAATTTTGATGTGGTTATAACTTCTATTGGAAATGCTTTTTATAAAACTAATTCACAGACAAAAGAATTTGAATGGAATCCCACTCTCCAAGCAATAAAGTTTCTTCAAACAATAAATAGTAATTCTATAGAACTAAAAGATTTTGCTTTTTCTTGTATGTATATTGCAAAATCCAATGATATTGCAATTAATCATAGTACTGGCGTTGTATGTACGCGGAAGAAGTGCGACAATCCAACGAATTGTGGCTTTATACCTAATTATCCAATTATTCTATTTGAAGATGGAAATAAAGTACCTTTACTTCGCTGGGTGTCTATAGAAGATTCAGAATCTCTATTAACCACACTCATAATCTAAATGTATTCGTAGTTTAAACTAAGCTGAGTATAGCCTTCTGTTACTAAAGCAAAATTGGTAATAAATATTTCTCTCCCTTTATAACGACTTCCTTTCTTCACTGTAGCCTCTTTTTTGATATCATCTTGTACATCCTTCGTTTTCTTTTGGTCATCTGTCCGATTAATAGTATAGTTCCATTCTTTTTCATGAATTAATTTAGCCCAAGAATAAAGTTCTTGAATCTCAGGGCTATTATCATAAGTCAACAAGAATTGGAATCGATTACCTGAATTTTTTAAAACATTAGAAAGTCTATAGTGACACTCTTTAGAAAATGAGTGATTATAAAATTTATCTTGATCGGCATTAAAGTATGGTGGGTCTATAAACAAAAAAGAATTATCTTCAACTTGTTTTATGACTTCTTCAAAGTCTAACTGAGTTAATCTGACGTTTTGTAGCTTTTGTGAAGTCCTTAGTATATTTCGACCCCAATTTTCTGGTCGCATACTGTATTTATCTCCATATCCCCAATAGCAATTTCTCATATTCATAATCCCTGAATATGATGTTCTATTTAGGTAGTACCACCTTGTTGCCTTTTCTAAAGGATTGTTAGGTATAAAAACATTTTTATAAAAATTGTGCCTTTCTTTTGTTGCTACTTCATTTTTTAATGTATCAATTAATTTTTCTGGATAATCGCGGATAAATAAATAAACATTAACTAAGTCTTCATCAATATCATTAAGCCAATTTTTTTGAACTTTGTCTTTAGCAAAAAATATAGAAGCTCCACCTGCAAATGGTTCAACGTAACTAAAATGTTGAGGAATATACTCCAATATAAGTTTCCTTGCATAAAATTTACCGCCAGCATATCGAAAGGGCGAGTTCACAGCTTGATTCATAACAGTAAATGCTAACTATAGTATGCAATTATATCAAAAATATACAAATAATTTTCAAGCAATTTTTATGAATCTAATAGTTCTCAAGACATACGAATATAAAACTTTTTGAGTTAATAGTACGTATTATAGTACATTTGTCCAGGTATTCAGTGGTTATTGTTGTGGCAGCACACAAGGTACTTTCAAGAGAATCTATGAGATTTGTGATTGTCAGTGATTTAGTTCACGCCATTTTTTCAGGGAATTGGCAAACTGAGATTGTAGGTATTTATAGAAATTCCAAACTTAAACCAACTTGAGAGGTAGAAACAATGGTAGTTAATTTTAGTAATGCTTATCAAATTATCACGATCGCAGCGATCGCTAGTTTTTTTTTATCTTCTGGTATGTGTTTAACCAGACGTAAGATTTAGAACATCTATTTTTCACACATTAGTCCAGATTCCCACTAATCTTAAATCCAGCCCAATAGTAAGGATGACTGTACAATTTCTCATCTGTAGCTAGATTATTAGTTCTATATAGCTGAGTTGCCACAAGTGCTTGTATTCTGACTCCACCCAAGGGCGATTTCCTTAACAAGTTATCGTACCATTTCTTCAAATCACCAACAGTTAATTCCTTCAACCAAATAATTGCTTCATTTAATGCATCTGTGGCTGACTTCCCTTGCTGCAATTTCCGGTAAAATTCAACCATTACTAACCCGTTTACCGCAGGTTCTACCATCCATTCACGACTGAGAATATGCTTAACACCTTGCTGCATTAAGGCGGTAACTATACCCACATATTCAGATGTAATTACTTGCTGATTAATATCAACGATTTCACCTGCCGATAGGGTAATCAAATTATAATTAGCTAGATTTGTCCTGCTCATTTCGGCAACAGTCAGTGTATCTGATTCTGCAAGCAAGAATTCTGATTGTTGCGGATTAATTGTGTTGTTGTTCACATAACCTGTGAAGTGCAAAATATTATAATTTTTTATTTCATTTTGCAATTCTTGTTTGCTTGCTTTTGCTCCCAGAATCCGCTTCATTTTACTAAACATCTGGGTAATGGCTTCTGTTTCTAATTTTGTTGATTTTAAACCATTAAACCCAATGTGATTTGGTACTTCAATACTTAGCAGAGATTGCTGTTCCCAGCGCCAAGAATTATTTAATCGCGATAATCCACTTGCCGCAGTGGGGAGATAGGTAATTGTTAATTTTAAGTTAGTAGTTTCATTGAACTGGAAAAGTGCATGTAAAGGCAATTTACATAAATCACGGTGAGGTATGAGAATTAATTTTGTAATCCCTTCCAGTTCCTGTTCGATCGCCGAAATATTCAAAATTTCATGCAGTTTCAGCAAACGATGGAGCATATCTTCCTGCCATGAATGTTCCCAGGAATATTGATTTTGATTTGCTTCTATATCTTCAATTCCTGTATCTTTAATTCCGGCATCTTTAATTGTGCGATATTCACTGTATTGTTGCTGCCAATCATCTAACCACTCTGCAAACGCAGTTAAACGTTCTACTGCTTCGGGAATTGGTAACTCATCCATTTCCCCAATGCTAAAGATGGGTGTAAAAACAAGTATTGGTTCGGTGTGATTTTGTTTGATAATGAAACTACGCAAACCGGATGGGCTAATATGCCAATAAACTATGGCAGTTGTGGAATTGACGAGTTTTTGAATTGTATTGTAATTAGGGGAAGAAATCTGATGATTATTGCCCACAAGTAAGTAATTCAAACAAGTATTTTTGCCATATTCGGCAAGTTCTAATGCTTGGACTAATTCACCTTGTTGAACTGCAATATCTACAGCTAATTGTCCCAAACTCGAAAATTTTAATGCTAGTTGTTTTTTACTTGCTTCGGAAATGTTGGCATCATTTAAAGCATGATTGAGTAAGCTAGTAGCATAGGTTTGAAATTGTAAAGCTTGGTTGGTATCGCCAAAACCGAGTAAAACTTGAGTGATACTTTGGAGAATTTCTAAATTTAGTTCTGGAAAATTTTCGGAATTAACTGTTAGCAATGCTTGATTATATGCATGAATTGCTTGTGCCCAATCATCATTGATAAAGCTGTAATGCTTACCTCTGTCATAATAGGCATTACCAAGAGTTAAATATAGTTTTCCCCAAGCTTCAGGATAGGTATCTTTATCTATATAGTTGACAGCTGCGGCATAGGTTGTGAGTTTACCATCGATCCCGCGTGCAGTTAATGAGGGATTTGCAGAAGCGATCGCACTATGGGAACTGAGATAATAATCAAATCCTGGTGACTTTTCGACTGCATTTGCTCGCGCTATCCAAGCTTCCAGATATTCGGGTTGCAACTGTAAAGTATAGTCAAAAGACAAAATTGCTTCTTCATATTTTTCAATCGCAAATAGGAGTAATCCACGATTGTACCAAGCTAGATGAAAATTGGGTTCAATATTTACAGCTTCTTCGTAAGCGAGAATTGCTTCTGCGGGTTGTCCTAATTTTTCATGGGCGATCGCTTTATTGAACCAACCAATGTAAAGATGAGGTTGGATATTTAATGCCTGATCCCATGAGGCGATCGCTTCCTGCCATTCTCCCAAATTGGCGTAAATTACGCCTTTATCAATCCAAATATCGTATAGTTCGGGATTTAGAGCCAAGGCATTATCATAGGAATCAATGGCATCTTCATATCTCTGGCATTTATCGAGGGCGACACCTCGCAAGTACCACAGTTCGTAGGAACCAGGTTGAGATTTTAAGGCTTTTTGATAGGAAATAACTGCATCTTCCCACTGTTCTAATTGCGCCTGGGCTAAACCGCGATTAAACCAAGCTAAATAGTATTGGGGTTGAATTTCCAAGGCTTCATCAAATGAAGTAATTGCTTCTGCATAAAGTTTATTTTCTGACAAAGCTACACCACGATAATACCAAGCTTGCGCGTCTTGCGGTTCGAGTTGGGTTGCCCTGTCGTAACAATAAATTGCTTCGCTGATTTGACCTAATTTCAATAATGCTAAAGCTTTACCAGACCAAGCTTCATCGTAATCTGATTTGAGTTCGATCGCTTTGTCAAAGGATGGGAGAGCAACATCAAAACGTTCGAGTTCCCCTAAACATGCACCACGATTAAACCATGCTTTGTAATAATCGGGTTTAATGGCGATCGTATTTTCATAACTAACAATTGCCTCCTCCAATCTTTGCAAATGAAACAGGGCTAAACCACGATTAAACCAATATTCGTAAGCATCTGGTGACAAGGCGATCGCTTGATCGTATGATGCGATCGCGCTAGCTAAATCTCCAGATTTGGCTTGTTGAAGTCCTTGATAAAACCAAGCTTGTCCTTCTGCTTGTGTAGTGATGCAATCAGGTTGATTGCCAATCAGTAATTGTTGTGTATTTGCTGAATTTAGTAACCCAGATGCTAATTGTTCTGCGAATTGTGCGCTTTGCTGTAATCTCGCCCACAATTCATCTAAAGTGACATTAATAATTGACAGTACGTTTGTTTGTGTTTGCTCAAATGTTGTATTAGTGACATGTTCAGATGTCGATTCAAACATCTTCCTGGTGACAGGCATAATTGGAGTATCAAAGTCATCTTCAATATTGTGTTCTTTTGCTGATTTAGGTGTGATGACTTCTAATTTCTGGGTTTCATTTACTACTTGTTGTTGTTTCTGTTCGGAAATTATTTCTTCTAAGTTATCTGATACTAATTGAGGGTGGAACTGCGTGGAAAATTCAACATAGTTTGCATCAATAATTTGTGCCCATTCTTCACCAGTGAGAGGTGTTGCAACTGTGTCTTCTGTCTTTTCTTCTAAATGAGGATTTTCTCCCCACAATTCTTCCCCAAATTCCCGCAATAACTGCTGTCCAGGAGTATCTTCCAGAGAAGTGTAATTTATATTTTCTGAATTTCTATTTTCGATAGAATTGTCTACTTCTTGAACAATCAAATCATCAGAAATAAAATTCGATGATAAGGTATTTAACTCTACATTTGGTTGTGATTCTACATTCCATAAATCTACACCAAATTCAAACGTTAATGCTTGATTCTCTAAATTACCTTCAAAATTATTCTGTTCAATATTCTGTTCAATAATACTTTCTTCAAGATTATTTGTTTCTCTAGGGTTGACAAGATGACCATTAAGATTGTTTGTTTTTCTACTTTCGCCACCAAAATCTGTAGCATTTAAATTCACAATATCTGAATTAAATACTACATTTGCTGATATGGGTGGTGTCATATCCTCGCTTACCCACTCTTGAATACTGTGACTAGATTCGCTAAATACTGCTTGTTCACTGGCTTCAAAATTTTCAACAAGCGGTGGTAGTGGAGGTATGAGATTACTTTCGGCTGGGGTTATGACATTACCATTAGCAATAGGTACATCTATTTCAACCCCTCCCACCATTGGCTCACTACTAACATCTTGCCAGTATTCATTTCCAGAATTACGTGCTAGTAATTGCATCCCAATGTTATAGGCTAAATCTCCCATATTTCCCACATCTAACTCACCCAATTGGATAAGTCGGAAAGCCAATTCCTCATTGGGTACAGGAGAAGCCAGTAAGCGATCGCCATAATTTTGTAACCAAATTAACCAACGCTCTTGACTAATACGGTTTTCTATGCGTTGGAGAAAATTAAGTACCCATTGTTGTCCCCGCACCTGGGCAACACCTTCCAAAAGTTGACTAAACAAATAATCTAAATCCGCGTTTGTCAATTCCGGTAGCGATTGTATCTCCGTTTGTTGCGCCACCTTGCGGGAAGAGCGCTCCTGTTGTTTGCCAAAGATTTTTTGGAAAATTTTTTTCAGCATTAGGCAAATTCACCACTTGAGCATCTACCATACACTCGGATGTTTTTCATCGACTTTCACGTTTGTGTAGCCATTCTCCAAGGGAGATTACGCTTGAAAACGTCATTAAAATTTCACTATCTCTGACTGTCTGTAACTATTGTGACTATTTCGACTATTTTGACTGCATGAAATTAAGTTACTCATCAACCTGGCAATCGCTGAACAATATCGAATACCCAATATCGAATACTCAATAGAATACTATCTGTCAAGAGCCAAATACATAACCTTGAGAAACAAAAGCTACCATACCACCGAAGTTGACTTTAGCGCTATATTTCCTTAAGCAAAGCAATAAATTTCGGTAATTAGTAACTATGTATGGGAAATTGACAAGCGACAAAGGGGAAAGGGTAAAAAATTATTAACTTAGCACTCCGCACCTAAATTACTTATTGCCCATGACTTCCCCTTTCCCGATTTTTATAGTACGATTGAACTAAATATTTGGTTCTTCGGTGGCGATTGGAGTAGTATTATTCGTCTCTGTCGTTTGGTCTGTAACCTGTTCCGTAGCTTGAAATTGGTCAACTAGAGCTTGAATGATATCCTCAGGG
Organism: Calothrix sp. UHCC 0171; assembly: GCF_034931845.1. NCBI lineage: Bacteria > Bacillati > Cyanobacteriota > Cyanophyceae > Nostocales > Calotrichaceae > Calothrix > Calothrix sp. UHCC 0171. The sequence goes on along the minus strand of NZ_JAYGHN010000001.1, from coordinate 220,878 downwards.
TTATCACTTTCAATCCCTACCTGTTGAGCGACTATTTGGCGCAAATTGTCATCCTGCTGCATTAGTTCGTATAACTGGTCGAGGGTAATAGTTTGAAAATCACCGTCTGGGTTCGCTTCTGCGGTTGCTTCTGAAGTTGCCACTTGTGTGAATTCGGAGGTTGTTTCTGGGGATATTGCTGAATTTACAGGTGTGTTTGAAACTGTGTTTGAAACTGTATCTGGTCCGCTATACTCCCATATTGGCTCTTGTTGATTTCGTGTAATTAAATCCATGCCGATATCATAGGCAAGGTCGCCAACTTCACCAACATCTAATTCACCAAGTTGTATCAATCGCGAGGCTAGTTCGTTATTTGGGGCAGTTGATGCCATTAACTTATCGCCAAATCCGCGCAGCCATCCGAGCCAACGTTCAGTAGAAACACGGTGTTCTATGTTATGCAACCATTTCAGTGCCCAAGCTTGTCCACGTGCCTGATTGACTCCTTCCAAAAGTTCACTAAACAAAAATTCTAAATCGGTGTCGTTGAGGGGGGGAGCGTCTTTCTGCTGGACATTTGCGCTAATTTTGGCTGGGGTTGGCTTAACTCCAAACAAACTTTGAAAAATATTTTTGAGCCACTGAATGAGCCGTTTGAACATCTACATGCACCCTTCATTCGTTGGTGTGTACCCTAAGATTGTAGCGACGGGACTGCATTCATAGGGTGTATCAATTAAATAAAATCTACAGACCAATTATGATTAAATTTCATTAAGTTATTAAATGTTTAAATTTTTTTCATATAGAAAAATACCCTTGTAGCAAAAAACTGTCTTTAACTGCGTTTAAAATATATAGGCTCAAATAGGGCGTTTGTGTAAATTGTCCACTTCTTAGGCGTTGAAATCGCGATTACCATGTCATACGAACCCCTACACCACAAGTATCGCCCAAAAAGCTTTGCAGAATTGGTGGGGCAAGAAGCGATCGCAACTACTTTGACGAATGCTATCAGTACATCGAGAATTGCCCCAGCATACTTATTTACGGGACCTCGTGGTACAGGAAAAACATCAAGTGCGCGTATCCTCGCCAAATCCTTAAATTGTCTTAACAGTCAGCAACCTACAGCTACACCTTGCGGGGTGTGCGACGTATGTCAGGGAATTTCTAAAGGTTACTCAATTGACGTAATCGAAATTGATGCAGCCAGCAATACTGGGGTTGATAATATTCGCGAAATTATTGAAAGGGCACAGTTTGCTCCCGTGCAATGTCGCTATAAAGTTTATGCGATCGATGAATGTCACATGCTCAGTACCCAGGCGTTCAATGCATTACTCAAAACTCTAGAGGAGCCACCTAAACACATTGTTTTTGTCTTAGCAACTACAGACCCGCAAAGGGTTTTACCGACAATTATTTCACGTTGTCAAAGATTTGATTTTAGAAGAATACCTCTAGAATCTATGGTCAAACATTTGACATATATTTCTATTCAAGAAAATATTCACATTTCTGAAGAGGCAATTACTCTTGTTGCACAACTATCGCAAGGAGGATTGCGTGATGCCGAAAGTTTACTTGATCAATTAAGTTTATTATCAGGTGAAGTTACACCCGATAAAGTTTGGGATTTAGTTGGTACTGTTAGTGAAAAAGATTTATTTGCTTTAGTAAGTGCGATCGCATCTGACAATGGAGAAGTGGTAATTGATAATATCCGCAAAATCCTTGATAGAGGACGCGAACCATTAGTCGTATTGCAAAACCTCGCAGGCTTTTACCGTGACTTACTCATAGCCAAAACAGCCCCCAACCGTGGAGATTTAGTCGCCTGTACCCAAGAAACCTGGCTTTCCTTAGTTCAATTTTCTCAACAAATCAGCATCAACAGCATATTGGCAGGACAGCAACATTTACGTAGTGCCGAAGTCCAACTCAAAAACACGACTCAACCCCGACTGTGGTTAGAAGTAACCATACTTGGTTTGCTTCCCTCAGCACAGCAACAACAAATCATCACTACAAATATTCCACCTACAAATATTGCACCAATATCCAATCAGCAATCAGTCACAAATAATCAAGTACCAGTAAACCAGCAACCAGCAACTAATAATCAAGTACCAGTAAACCAGCAACCAGCAACTAATAATCAAGTACCAGTAAACCAGCAACCAACTAATAATCAAGTACCAGTAAACCAGCAACCAGCAACTAATAATCAAGTACCAACAAACCAGCAACCAACTAATAATCAGCAAGACTTAATTCAAGTATGGCAACAAGTGCTTTCCCACCTCGAACCAGTATCGAGACGGGAACTGCTACGGCAAATGTGTCATGTCATCGAACTTCAGGAGAAAACAGCAAGACTGGGCATCAAACAAGCCTGGTTCAAACGGGTTCAGACAGACTTACCTATAATTACAGCTGCCTTTAAATCAGCTTTCCAACGCGAAATTAGGGTAGATGTGGAGGTAGCAAATTCCATCCCCCCTCAGTCGGCGAGTAGAGATAAACATAGCTTAAATGGCTCTACTCGCCACACACCTCAGTCTAATTTTGATGCTTCTAGTAATTTTCCCACTTCTACTAATATTGCCGCACAACCCACCAACCCACCTTCTTCAGAAGGCTCGCCACCTGTTAACCCAACAAGTGTGAATCCAACATTTCCAGCTAACCAACAAGCCACATCAAATAATACGGCGAATAACTGGAATGGAACTAATGGATATGGAAATAATGGCAATAGTAATAACTATGTTAATAATGCAAATAATAACGGGAATAATAAAAGTAATACTAATGAAATTAATCAGAACGGAAATAGTAATAATGGCATTATTAATGTAAACAATAATATTAATAATGGGGTAGAAAACAGTTTAACTACTCAACCTCAACCCCAAGATAATATTCAACCAGCTATAGCAATTACACCTATTATCAACGATGCGATCGCCGAAAAACTATTACATGCAGCAGAACGCTTGGCAGATTTCTTTGACGGGAAAGTAATTGGTTTTAGCGAAGACGATACAGAAATTGGTGATTTGGGAACATTACCTGAACTCATGGAAATAGGTGATGATGATTAGGAATTGGGAACTGGGTATGGGGTATTTGTTTGCTTTCCCCTTCCCTATTTTCCCTAGTTCCTAATGCCCATTCCCTTGATGTACTGTTTTCACCCATTTCAGCCTTTTTGGTCTTACCGACATTCGGGCTGTAACGCTACTGATAACTACTAACCAATGAAGCATATATATGGTGCCACGTATGGTTTGCAGCAGCATCACCAAATATGAGGAAAATTTAAAATTCTGATCTTTTCGTATTCGCGCCAATCCAACGAACATTCCTGTCACCGACATGCTCATCGCAATACCAGTAACCGGGGTTAACATTGGGGGACGTTGGCGAATTATTGCCATTAAAAAGTCGGGAACTATCGCCATCGGCATAATATACTGCGAGAGCAAAAATACCAGCATGTCAAGGGTTTTACGACTTCCTAGGCGATTTTTTAACAGCAAATCCCAGTAGTCCAGATATCTTTGAAATCCACCTTCTACCCATCGGTTGCGCTGATGCCAAAGGGCAATTGCAGTCGTCACGCCTTCTTCCTTCACAAATGGATCAAAGATGCATTCTATGTCCCATTTGTCAAGATGCAAGCGAAAAGTTAAATCTAAATCGTCGGTAATTGTTTCTTCATTCCAACCACCACAGCGAGATAGTGCTTGACGGCGCACAAATTGTCCATTACCACGTAGTTCTGGGACTCCAGCGATCGCATTGCGATGGGACTGCAAAAAGGTATCTAACGCCATTTCGGCATATTGTCCTTGAGTCCAGAAATTTTCGCCCTGATTGGCAATGGCTTTGCGGACTTGTACGGCTCCCACCTGTTGACGCTGAAACATAGGTATTACCCGCATCAATAAATCGGGTGGTACTTGAGCATCTGCATCAAACACGGCAACAATTTCACCTTTTGTCATCGGCAAAACTTGGTTTAGTGCCCCAGATTTGCCGCCAGTAGCATCGGGAGATCGGCGAAATATCTTCAGATTTTTGTATTCTTGAGTCAGTTTTGTGAGTAATTTACCCGTATTGTCGCTACTGTTGTCATCAACAATCCAGACTTCATAACGTCCATTTGGATAATTTAAGTTACATAAATTATCAACAAGATTGCTGATCACAGCTTCCTCGTTTTTGGCAGCTACCATCACAGATACAAAGGGTAAATCCTCTGCAACCGCTTCTGGATAGGTTTTGAGACGGGCAAAAACAACTGTCAGAGCATGAAACCCGACAATGGCGCTTAAACCCAAAACAACTAAAGAACCCCAAGAAATTAAATGCAGTGCGATCGTGCTGCTCCAAACTAGAGTCAACACTATAGCGGCTTTACGCCTACGATTTTGAAAACGGGATGGAAGAGACAGGGAATCAAAAGTCTCTTCTACTAACTCCTCATCTTCTACCGATAACTCGGAAAGCAAGGAGTCAAGCGCATCAAATTCGCTAAAAGAATCATTATCAGACCAGGAATTAGCTGGCATAGTTTACTTAATTCAACCACCAGTACTTATCTATGCAGCCCTATTGTACCTGACAATTTCACATTTCTTAGCAAATTAGGGAATCGGGCATGGGGAGAGGAGGAGATACTAAAGAAGGATTTTGGCGCTATCTGCTTGTTTCAGTGTGTTCCTCTCCTGTGCATAACGATAAATTTTTGGGAACACTACGAGTATCGATCAACAGATTTGCTTGTCTACTGAACTTTAGGAAGATTAAGTTATGGCTATTGACAAACTTCAGCCTGCTTCACAACAGCAAGCTAGCGTTTATATGCCCTATATTCAAGGAAATAAGCGTAATTTTTTGCCCTACGCGATTAGCCTCTATCAAAGTGGTGTTTTAGAAGGTGAGCGTAAAATCGAAGGAGGTGAAGCAGTTCCTTTTGTTGCCAGTTGGAATATTGCTAGCTTACCTTCCGATTTAACTCGCTGTCGAATTCAGTTTGACGGTGATGCGGAACTTAGCTATGAAATGATGACGGCTAGTTTCGAGTTTGTGAATTATTTGATTGAAATGTTGGAAACTTATAAACGCCAGCGTACAACTGATTTTTCCCAGACATTTTATCGCAAATTACTGCGTATTGATGAAGCTAATTGATGAATTTAGTTAATTTTGGCAATACAAACGCGCACTCTTCAATTATTGATTAGTTACTGGTTTCGATGGATAGCTAGTGGAAGCGAATCAAATGTGTAAATAGATACCAGTAAAACCAGAAATTTCCAGAGCTTGCAGCTAAAAACTATTAGAATGGGTTGGAAGTCTTAATCTGCTAGCTTTTTGCTGATTTAGGTTATAAGCGTTATAGAGGCGTGGGTGATTAAGAGAGGGTAATTTATGCAAATTTCGCTCTAAAATTTGAGGGCTAATGACTGCTAGATTCTTTACGAGATTGTGTTTACAAATTCTCCGAAGTCTAACAAGCAGATGACGAAATGCACGCTTTACATTTTGTGGAAGTTGCTTTTCCATGCTTGATGTCCTCTTAATTAGCCGCTAAAAGCTACTCAATGAATACAAATTAGGAGTGCGCGTGTGCCAAAATCCCCTGAATATTTACCCCCTAAGTATTTGTTAATTGGTTCTACTGAAGCTTACAGTGGCAAATCCGCAACTGTTTTGGGCTTGTCTTATCAGCTACAGAAAAAAGGATTTGATATTACCTATGGCAAGCCTTTAGGTACCTGTTTAAGTGAATCTGAAAGCCACTTAGTAGAAGAGGATGTGGAGTTTATTGCCACCAATCTCAATTTACCTGTAAACCGTATTACTCCAACTTTACTGGCTTTGGATGAATTAGCGGTGCAAAAACGCCTATGTGGTGAAGATAAGACTAATTATCGTCAATCCCTCGTCGAACAATATTCACAATTACAGACGGGGGATTTAATGTTGCTCGAAGGTGCGGGTAATTTAGATGAGGGTAGTTTATTTGGACTATCTTTATCAGAAGTGGCTGAGGCTGTCGATGCGCCGATTATTTTGGTATGTCGTTATAAATCGCTGTGTTCAGTCGAATCCCTATTATCCGCCAAGCAAAGATTGAGCGATCGCCTCATTGGTGTTGTGATTAATGATATTCCCGCAGCACAACTACAAGCCGTGAACACAACAATGCGGACATTTTTAGAGGATATGAATATCCCTGTATTGGGAATGTTACCAGAAAGTAGTTTATTACGTAGTGTCAGCGTTAGGGAACTGGTAAATCAACTCAATGCCGATGTTCTCTGCCGTAGCGATCGCTTAGATTTAATGGTGGAAAGTCTGGCAATTGGGGCGATGAATGTTAACTCAGCAGTGAAATACTTCCGTAAGCGCCGGAATATGGCGGTGGTGACAGGAGGCGATCGTGTTGAAATCCAGCAAGCGGCTTTAGAAACTTCTACCCAATGTCTTATCCTCACCGGACAACTACCACCTCCACATTTTATTCTCACTAGAGCAGAGGAACTGGAAATCCCCATAATCTCAGTAGATTTAGATACATTAACTACTGTGGAAATTGTGGATAAAGCTTTTGGACAAGTGCGCGTTCATGAGCCAATCAAGGTTGAGTGTATTCGTCAGTTAATGAGCGAACATTTTGATGTGAATCGTTTGTTATCTTTACTAGGTTTAAATGCTACCGTGACTTTACCTTCCAGCTAGATGGTATTTCTAAGCTTGGCTTTCTGGTATTTCTAAAGTTCGATTTTTTCTGGGACGCAACGGCAGTGCTTTTGCCTTCGATGACACAGGTTGGGAGATAGTACCTGCTAAATGGGCTGGTGATGGATTTAACAAGCGGGTAAATTTTCCCCTTTCCACCATGCACTGGTAAATGTTTTCCATATCAGGCAAACTGTCGTCTGCTTGCTCCCAATGAACTGTTGCAGCTTCATTGCACCATTTTTGCAGCATCGGCATTACTTGACGATGTGCCCCAGAATTACGGTAATCCTGCATCGCCTGTTGATTCTTCCATGCCGATACCGTCCAAAACACCATACCGTTGTCTCCTATCAGTTTTCCACCCCCAAAACCGTCAATATTGACGATTTGCCAGCAGCTGAGGAGATTGTACCAAGCAAAAGCCGGTAAATAATACCAGGATTTCAGACGCAAACGGGTTACAGATACTAGTGTCATACAAAGAACCTTTTAATTCTAATTTCCAGCACTTGACCTTTAGTTGTAGAGCAAGTACAAAACATTAGTCACTTTTGTGTTTACTAAAATAATTGTATATCCAATTTGTTGAATAAAAAGTAAAGAAAGATTAAGAAAAACAGGTAATGGAGAGAGAGTTTTAATTAATTTTCACTTTTGAATGGGTTGTGGACAGTGTTTGTGATAAAGGTTTTGTATATTCAATGAAAAGTAAAGCTGGCTATAGCCCTCAGTCTGCTAAAATATCTTGGTTGTTTAATCTGCAAATGTCCGTCTTTGAGTCAGTCAACAGACCTTATCAACAATATCGATACATTAGCGCAAGAACTGGCGACTATCCAGCAAACAGGTTCCAAGCGAATCGCCCTGTTGGGTTCTCGTCACGTCCCAATTACGCATCAGAATCTCATTGAGATGATGACCTATGCCTTGGTTTTATCAGGGAATCGTATCATTACCTCCGGTGCAACGGGCACTAATTCTGCTGCAATTAGGGGAGCCATGCGAGCGGATCCCAATTTTTTGACGGTTATTTTACCGCAAAGTTTGGAGCGTCAGCCGCTAGAATCGCGCCAACAACTAGAACAGGTAATGCATCTTGTGGAAAATCCGAGTAATGATAATTTGTCGTTAGCGGAAGCTAGCTACCTGTGCAACAAGGAAATTGTTTCCCGATGCCAGCAACTTATTTGCTTTGCTTTTCACGATAGCCGCACCCTGCTGCAAACTTGCCGAGATGCTGAAGAACAAAGAAAGGTGGTGACATCGTTTTACTTTGATTAGTAATGTTTCATTTGCCCGTGTCTGTAATTTTTTTATACTCTATCGTTGCTGCTGCTGCACTAATCTACGCACCATTTTTGGTAGTTGGTTATGCCCGTTTTAGCCTGGGCTATGATATTTCTGCTCCTCGCACTATGTTTGATAAGTTACCACCTTATGCCCAACGTGCAACATGGGCGCACCAAAACTCGTTTGAGGCATTTATGGTGTTCGCTGCCGCCGCAATGATGGCTTATGTAACTGGTGTGAATTCCCCTTGGGCTGTTGTAGCTGCGATGGCGTTTGTAGTGGCTCGGTTGTTTTACTCAATTTTCTATATTTTGAATATACCCATTTTGCGTTCTTTAATGTTCGCGATCGGTGGGCTTGGTTCAGCCACGCTGTATATTTTGAGCCTCATTCAAGCCTCTAGTTAAGATGGGAATAGATAGGGGGAAAGGGGTAATGGTAAAGGGCAAAGAGCAAAAATAAGCTATATTTTTAATTTTTCACTCTTCACTTGTAACTATCAACTCCCCACTCTCTAATCCCTACTCTCTTTCATCGACAAACCCAAATCTAAAAACCTAAATCTTCTATGGCTTCGACATATTCCTTTGACGTAGTAAGTGACTTCGATCGACAAGAACTAGTCAATGCTGTCGATCAAGTAGTAAGAGATGTAAAAAGTCGTTACGATCTGAAAGATACAAATACAACCCTGGAACTAGGCGAGCAAAATATTACTATTAATACTGATAGCGAATTTACATTAGAAACTGTACAAGGTATCCTCCGCGAAAAAGCTGCGAAACGCAATTTATCCCAGAAAATATTTGATTTTGGGAAAATAGAATCGGCAAGTGGTAATCGAGTACGTCAAGAAGTCAAACTTCAAAAAGGTATTAGCCAAGAAATTGCCAAGCAAATTTCTAAGTTGATTCGTGATGAGTTTAAAAAAATTCAAGCTTCGATTCAAGGTGATGCCGTACGTGTCAGTGCTAAAAGCAAAGACGAATTGCAAACTGTAATTACTAGACTCAAGCAAGAAGATTATCCTGTGGCATTGCAATTCACAAATTATCGGTAAGCTTATTTGTTGTTAGTGATTAGTTATTGATTTATGGTTCATCATCAAGCCCTAATAAACTAGATTAAACAAGACTTTCCCCAGGCGATCGCAACGCAGCGAGAATGATAGTTATTCGCAACATAGCTTTCTTCTAATTTTTATTGGCGAAAAGTTTATATTGATATTGATTCAAGCTCAGAGGGGAGATTAAGGAAAATAGTTCGCACCCAGTTTCCCCCATTCATTTACTGCCTGGTATCATTACTCGATCAGCAGTTATTTTAAATTGTTCTGTGACGAAAAAAGTTACGGTTTCGGCTTCACTGGATATACCTTGTTGAGTCACTTTGACTTTCCCTGTCAAAACTACTTTTTGCTCAGATTGAAAATATTCTGCCTTTTCTGCTGTAGCGAGGATTTGCTTTGGTTCGTATCTAAATTCTACATTTCCTTCCCAGGTGTAGACGTTTTGATTTTTCTCACGAGAGATGACATCATCTGTGAGTGTTGGATTCTGCGGTACTAGTAAATTAATAGTTACTTGGTTTTCTATTGTCTCAGCATAAACACTGTTAATACTTGCATAAAGAAGAACAAAGTAAGTTAGAACTGCTGGCAGCAATAAAGACAAGTGCAGCCGACGCATTAATGAAAAATTCACCACAAAGCTATGTAGATTAAACATTTTACTCCCCAATCAGATATTGAGATGCACCTGCAACATACTGGCACAACTTTTGTAATATATCCACGTTAACTAGCAGTTCACCACCGAAATTTTTCTATAGTAATGCGGATAGTCAGAGGAAATATTTACTCTCCATACAAATCAAGAAGTATAAAAGTTAAATCTAAAACAACTAAATTTTATTTCTCAGTATTATTACTAGAGAGAACTAAATTAAACAGAAAAATGACAAAAGTCATGTTAGTTTATGACAAAAGTCTATAGAATTAGATAGAATCCTCTCGCTACTCTAAAGAAGAAAAGTGTTATTTAGCTGAAAATAGATAGCTAAATCAACTTTCTAAATATGTGTGGCAACAGCATTAAATTGAGGTATGTGGTGTGATGAATGTTGATTTCAAAATTGGCTTAGTAATTTTATTTACAACAGCTTTGTGTGTCTTGATTCCGAAATCGTTTCAGATGCTCGCTAATCGGGATTTTTGTCCGCTAGTGGAAGAATCAAGTAAATATCCAATTTATTATTCTCAAAATTTTGCGATCGCGACTGAATAATCAAGTTATCATAATTGGGCATGTAGGAGTTATAAGTTTCAGGAAATTCAGTAATTGTGGGATGATTTTGGCATTTACATCAAAAAGGATTAATTTATTTTTGCATCTCCACGTCATTCTCAATCATCCCTTTATCCCACAAAATTATTAAATTAATTGACTTGTTTTTTCATAGCTTTAATGCTTGGCAAAATCAAAGCTATACAAGCGGTGAAAAATACTCCCATGGCAATATTTATCAAATTAAAATTTTTGCCAGTTATATTAATTAAAATACTTTCAACTATTAATGAAGGTAATATGATTCCAGTAATAAAAATTAATCTAGTCAAATTACAAAATTTACGTTTGCCAATAATACTAATTAATGCCAAACATAGCCCTAATGGAAGAAAAGTAATTGCATAGGAAAGAACTTTTTGGTTGTTTGGTAATAATTCTAGCAAGTTAAATCTGTAATAATTTTCAAATTTGTCAATATAGATGCTGACTATTCCTTGCGAGTAAGTAATCACAAACTGATGATTGTTAGTATCGGCAAAAACATTTGGGATATCTATTTTGATATTTGCTCCATTTCCCCCAGTTAACGGTGTTCTCAAACGTAAGGCGAAGTCTTTTCTTTCTTGTCCAATTGTGAGATTACTATTTAATGTATCACGTGAAAGTGAAATAATTCTTGCTGGTCCAGCTTGATTATAATTTGTAGTAGCGAGGTTTGTAATTACTGTAAATTCAGAAGTTGTTCTAATTTTTTTATTGATTATCTGAGCAGGCTCTGCACTTTTTAACCAGCTAATAGGAGTTAAAGTCACACCCTTTTCTGTAACCCTGTTTTGGATATCATCTTCGCTTGTTGACAATTGTTCTTGCCATAATAAATCCGGTAAATTTCCCCTAGTGTCTCGATAATTATTTTTACCATCAAATTGGTAATTACCAATTAATAATTCCTGATTCTTAGCCAGATAGTTAGGATGAGTAAGTATTTCCTCTATTTGATTTTTAGACATAGCTTTATCTGTGAAACCTATTTGAGAAATATAACCTTGCCAAGGTCTATCTCCAGTACCTTCGTTGCCTAAAATTAAAGGGAATTTCTGACTCCATGAACTAAGACTTAGCTGATTTTGCCAGGATATCCCCACTAAAAATGTTAAAATTATATATGCACTAAATAAGAATATAATTTGTTTTTTAGAATTTCCAAAACTGCTATTTTCAATTTTTGTCAAAATTCCATTAAACCTGTGGGAATCACAAATATAAAAACATGCTAATCCGACAAAGTTGCCAATTGTATTATTGAGAATATCTTCAGGTGTTGGGCTACGAGAAGCCAGAAATGATTGTGACAATTCAACTGAAAAAGATAAACTCGCACCAATAATGACCACAAGAATTATTTGGAAGAATAGCTGAACTTGGTTTCGATGCAAAATACTGCCTACACTAAAACCCAAAGGCATAAATAACAAAATATTATTTACTTGGTCATCAAAAAAACTGGTATTGTCAAAACTATCAAATATTGTACTCCATGAAAAATCTGGCGGGATAGAAAAATTAAAAGGATATAGTGTTGCAATAATAATACATACAACACTAATAATTACTATTAATACATCGATGGGAAATCCGAAATACCTGGTGACAGAAGAGTCATTTTTACGCATAAAAATTGACCTTAAAAACTACAATAAATTTTCTCTATCCAATTCTAATATGCTTCAGTTATATATAATTTTGACGAAAAGGAAATGAAGACTAAATGAACTTATGATAAAGAATTTACAAATACTCCCACATCAGAAATTCGCTACTATAGTTCTGAAATTATTAGAGTATTTATAGAGATATTCAGCAAAAATTTTTATCCGAATTAATTTTTGTCTTGTCCTCAATTAGATGAGGATTTACATAAAAATACTGAGAATTAATCACAATTATGGTTAATTATCTGTTCATTGTGACAGTTTTTCCTTAGTTTCAGCCTTGCGATCGCGGAATTTGATTGCGACAATATTATGTGCCTAATACTACTGAGTTGTCAGAAAGTAGCAAGGAATGTCATAAAGAAAAGATGAAGAGTCTATCGATTTAAAAGGCTAGCACCCTTGTTGGAGTCGCGATAACTTCGTTAAGCTACGCTAACGCAAACCCATGACTGAACTGAAACTGCGTCTAAAAGAAGGAAATAATGACAAAATCGTGAAGGTGCAACAAGAAGCATGTACAATTGGTCGTCTACCTGAATGTGATTTGTATTTGCCATTTGGAGGGATTTCTCGATATCATGCCCGTCTGCTGAAGATACCAGACGGACAATGGATTATTGAGGATTTAGGCAGCAAAAATGGGACGCACGTCAATGATAAATTAGTGGTAGCAGCACAGCCACTCGATCATGGTGATGTGATTTGGTTAGGTAATATTAGTTTGCAAGTCATTCTCAAAGATAAGTGTGAATTGCCAATATTTCAGCAGCAGCAACCTGGAACTGGCGAACAACGTACTATCTTACGAAACGTTCAGCAATTACAGGAACGCTGGATAGAAGCTGAAGGAGAAGAAGGTAATAGTAAAAATAAAGATAAAACTATTGCTCGGCTTAAAGATTTAGTCGATATTGCCAAAAATCTTTCGGCTGCTGCATCGATTGAAGAAATATTTTTGCAAGTTCAAAAAGTTGTTTTTCGCTATTTAAATAGTATTGACCGTTTAGCGTTATTAATTGATGTTAAAAGTGGTGGAAAATTAGAATTAATGAGTGCAGGTGCTAGAAGTATTTATGAGCAACAAGACCTGGCAGCTGATGGTAGTTGGATTAGCAGTAGTATTTGTCAAAAGGTATTTGCAGAAAAGGTAGCCATTCAAATTGCTGATGCTCAAAAAGACGCAAGATTTGCTAGCGAACATAGTATTGTTATCAATGATATTCGCAGTGCAATGGCTGTACCATTATGGGATGAAAATAAAGTGGTGGGAGTTTTATATGCTGATGCACATCTTTCTTCTTACCATTGGGAGGAGGAAGGAGAACAGGAATTAAGCTTTTTTTCTGCTCTTGCTAATATCGTGGCATCGAGTGTTCAACGTTGGTTATTAGCTGAAAAATTGAAAAGCGAGGAAATCATTCGTCAGCGTTTAGAGAGATATCATTCACCGGCTGTTGTCCAACAATTAATTGATGTTGGTGCTTTACCAGATGGGCGCTTACCACCGAAGGAAAGTGAAATCAGTATTTTGTTTGCCGATATTGTTGGATTTACAGCAATTTCAGAACGTTTAACACCTACGCAAATTGCGGAAATGTTGAATAAATTATTTGAAGAAATGCTCCAAGAAGTTTTTACCTATGGAGGTACTTTAGATAAGTATATTGGTGACTGTATTATGGCTTTTTTTGGCGCTCCAGAAGCACAACATGATCATGCCGATAGGGCAGTTGCAGCTGCACAAGCAATGTTAATTCGTTTAGAAAATTTGAATGCTAACAATTTTTGGCAGCAACCTTTACAATTACGTATCGCCATTAATAGTGGTAAAGCTGTTGTGGGTGATGTTGGGAGTTCTCAAAGGGTTGAATATACAGCTTTAGGGGCAACAATAAATCTGGCTTCCCGTTTAGAAAGTGTTTGTCCTCCTGGTGAATGTGTAGTCAGCGAAGCAACTTATCAATTATTAAGTTCAAATTCAGCATTTTATCAAATGGGAGAATATAGATTTAAAGGAATTGATAGATTGGTCAATGTTTATCAAACAAAAATGCATGATTAATTATTAAAATTTCTATAAAGGCGCTAATTATTTTCATGCACCTGTTAGTGATTCGTGAAGAATAAATATTTAATGCTTAAGCTAATTGTGAGTGAAGGTTTTCCAGGTGAATTTTAGAAATATTGTGTATCAGGATTTGAATTACTCTCACAAAAATAATCCTGTGAAGTTTGTTTTTGCTTGGCAAATATTGCAAATTGATTGAATCGTCATATAGTAGACAATACTCACCTGACAAGACTCTGATTATACTTATAAAGTCTAAATTTTGATTCCAGCAAAGCCACAAAACCAGAAATCGCTCATCCTGATTTTTGATTTCCTGTTGCGATATTTTAATTTATGCGTACTTCTTAATAATGAAAATACTACAATTTAATTAAGTAGCTATTCAGGAAATTTTTGCTATAACCATTAGGGTATAAGTCAAAAAGTCAATACTATACTTTAGATATATTTGACGGGAGGTCAGGTAATGTCACTCGCTACCATCAATCCCGCTACAGGGGAGTTGCTCAAATCCTTTGAGCCACTCAATGATACAGAAATTTCTAGCAGATTAGATTTGGCACAACAGGCTTTTGAGGAATATCAAAAGACGAGTTTTGCAGAGCGATCGCATATTCTCAACCAAGCAGCAAATATTTTGGAGCAGGAGAAATCTGAGTTTGCCAAAATCATGACGCTGGAAATGGGCAAAACCCACAAAAGCGCGGTTGCTGAAGTTGAAAAATGTGCCCTAGTTTGCCGCTACTATGCCGAACATGCACCCCAATTCCTTGCCGATGTTCCTATTCCTACGGATGCTAGCAATAGTTTCGTTAAATACCAACCATTAGGGATTATCCTTGCCGTGATGCCCTGGAATTTCCCCTTTTGGCAGGTATTCCGCTTTGCCGCACCCGCACTCATGGCAGGAAATGCGGGTATCTTAAAACATGCTTCTAATGTGCCTCAGTGTGCTTTAGCTATTGAAGAAATTTTCCTCAAAGCAGGTTTACCTAAGGGAGTATTTCAAACATTTCTCGTGGGAGCCGTCAAAGTTGCCGATCTCATCGCTGACGATCGCATCAAAGCTGCAACCCTCACAGGTAGCGAACCTGCGGGCATGTCCCTAGCAGCGAATGCAGGTAAGCAAATCAAAAAAGTTGTTCTCGAACTCGGTGGTAGTGATCCTTTTATTGTGCTTGCCAGTGCCGATATTGAAGCCGCAGCCACAACCGCAGTCACTGCCCGGATGTTAAACAATGGACAATCTTGCATTGCCGCTAAACGCTTTATTATTGAAGATTCAGTCGCCGACAAATTTGAAAAACTACTCTTAGAAAAATTCCAGGCATTAAAAATTGGCGATCCAATGTTACCGGAAACTGACATTGGACCCCTAGCTACACCCGGTATTCTCAAAGAATTAGATGCACAAGTCCAAACTGCTGTTAATAGTGGAGGAAAAATTCTATTTGGAGGTAATATTACTGATTTGGAGACGCAATTAACTCCATCTCTCAGAAAAGGTAATTTTTACCCTCCCACCATAATTACAGACATATCTCCAGAGAAACCCATTGCGAAAGAAGAATTCTTTGGACCTGTGGCAATGCTATTTCGTGTCCCCGATCTGAATGCGGCGATTAAAATTGCCAACTCTACCCCTTTCGGATTGGGCGCAAGTGCTTGGACAACCGACAAGAGCGAACAAGAACGACTCATTCAGGAAATTGAAGCCGGTGCTGTTTTTATTAATGGCATGGTGAAATCTGACCCCCGCTTACCTTTCGGTGGTATCAAACGTTCCGGTTTTGGTCGCGAACTCAGCATACAGGGGATACATGAGTTTGTAAATGTTAAAACAGTGTGGGTTAAGTAATTGGGGAAATTGAACAGGGACTAAAGGACGATGCGGGGAAATGTATCGCCCTGAACATTCCCCATCTTCCCCTCTGCTTGTCTCCGGATTTTTGCCAATTTCTATTAACCTGAAAATTTATGTGGTGAGATAAATGAATACAGCAGAATTATTAGTAAAATGCCTCGAAAATGAAGGTGTACAGTATGTTTTCGGACTCCCTGGAGAAGAAAATCTCCATGTTTTAGAAGCACTCAAACATTCTTCAATTACATTTATCACTACCCGTCACGAACAGGGTGCCGCCTTTATGGCAGATGTGTATGGTCGTTTGACTGGTAAAGCCGGAGTGTGTCTATCTACACTTGGTCCCGGTGCGACTAACTTAATGACAGGCGTTGCCGATGCTAACCTCGATGGTGCGCCATTGGTAGCAATTACCGGACAGGTGGGAACCGATAGAATGCATATCGAATCGCACCAATACCTGGATTTAGTCGCAATGTTTGCACCCGTAACTAAGTGGAGTAAACAAATTGTCCGACCGAGTATCACACCCGAATTGGTACGCAAAGCCTTCAAGCGATCGCAATCGGAAAAACCTGGTGCAGTTCACATCGATTTGCCAGAAAATATTGCGGCAATGAGCGTTGAGGGACAACCACTACGCATCGACAAACCTGAAAAAACCTTCGCTTCCTTTGCTAGTATTCGCGCTGCTGCCGGGGTGATTTCCCAAGCCACAAACCCGATTATCCTTGTTGGCAATGGGGCAATTCGCGCCCAAGCAAGTGATGCTGTCACCCAATTTGCCACCCAATTAAATATCCCCACCGCCAATACATTCATGGGTAAAGGTATAATTCCTTACACTCATCCCCTGGCACTGTGGGCTGTTGGTTTGCAACAACGGGACTTTGTGAGTTGCGGTTTTGATAACACCGACTTAGTAATTGCGATTGGGTACGATTTAATCGAATTTTCGCCGAAAAAATGGAATCCCGATGGCAAAATCCCGATTATTCATATCGCCACAACCGCAGCTGAAATTGATAGCAGTTACATACCCACCGTTGAAGTTGTTGGGGATATCTCTGATTCGCTATTTGAAATCTTAAAAGTAGCCGATAGACATGGTAAGCCCGAACCCTATTCCATCAGCTTGCGGGCAAATATCCGTTCCGACTACGAACAATATGCCAAAGACGATGGTTTCCCCATCAAACCGCAAAAACTTATTTACGACTTGCGGCAAATCATGGGACCCGATGATATTGTGATTTCTGATGTTGGCGCACACAAAATGTGGATTGCCCGACACTATCATTGCAATAGTCCAAATACCTGTATAATTTCTAACGGTTTTGCCGCGATGGGGATTGCTATTCCCGGAGCCTTAGCGGCAAAATTAGTTCATCCTAACCGTAAGGTTGTAGCTGTGACGGGGGACGGTGGTTTTATGATGAACTGCCAGGAGTTAGAGACGGCATTGCGTGTAGGGACACCATTTGTGACGTTGATATTTAACGATGGTGGTTATGGATTAATTGAGTGGAAACAAGAAAACCACTTTGGTAAAGGTAATTCATCCTTTGTTCATTTTACTAATCCAGACTTCGTTAAATTTGCTGAGAGTATGGGTTTAAAAGGTTATAGAGTTACTTCTGCTGCTGATTTAATTCCAGTTCTCAAGGAAGCTCTGAATCAAGATGTACCTGCGGTAATTGATTGTCCTGTTGATTATCGCGAGAATTGGCGATTTTCACAGAAAGCAGGTGAATTAAGTTGTAGTGTGTAGTTGTAGTGTCTATAAAAATAATACGGTTCGGTTAGGGAGGAAAAGGGTAAGAATAAGACTTAATTATCTATAGGCTATTAATTCTAAAAGCCAATAGCTAAAAGCAATTTTTGCTTAACCGAACCGTATTGACATATGACAAAGCCACTCGCATGGGCGCTTTTCCCGACTTGTACGAAGTGGCTTTGTTTTTAATTTTTTAAGTTACTTACCATTTGGAATAGTACGTTACTACTTTTGCACTTTATTTAATCCACATTCCCTAGCACATACACCACAGGTAAAATCAAACTACAATTCGACTTTAAAGAAGATTTCATAGGAACCTTGAAACCTTTTGACAAAACTACGGGGTAAGCATTTGAGTTGGGAATAATAAGATGCGATCGCCTGTTTTTTTTGGGTTTGTACTTGCGTAATATTTAGTCGATATGCCCGTGCAATATCCTGCAACTTCAACATAATAAATAAGGGCGATCGCCAAAACATCCAAATCGCATATTGTAATAAATCGACTTTAATGTTGGCGCGGGTAATGGCTTCTCGAACCAAGGTATAGGTAGCTTCATGATCGCGATGACAATCTTTACAGTGGGGAACGTAAATTTCCTCCGGTTGGTATCGCTGCAAGAGTTCTACTATTTGTTCAATGGTTTTTTGCTTGGAATCACCCTGCAAATCTCGTAATGTTCCGTCAGTCCGATCCAAAAAGTGAATGTCGCTGGATGGAACACCTAAAATATTTAAGGCAGCTTCTGCTTCTGCTTTACGAATCTCGATTATTTTCTCTTTCGTTAATGTTTCTGCTCCCCCTGAACCTTGCCCATCTGTCAAAAATACAACCGTAACTTGTGTGCCCTGTTCTCGTTTGAGAGCGATCGTTCCTCCACAACCAAATGTCTCATCATCTTGGTGGGGTGAAAACACCATTGCTGATTTTGAACTCAAATTTAATGGCTGACTTTGAACCTTTAAAATCCAACGGAACATTAAGTATGAGTGAATGTCTTGGAGCAAATATAGCCAACTACTTGGCAATATTTTTTGCAATTTTTGGAGTATTTGTTTTACTGTCATAATCAATTAATGTATGGAAAATTTTATTTAGGGCTTGCTGTTGTAGTTAGTAATACCCAAATCTAACTACTCATAATGGTAAAGGTAATATTACTCTTAAGGCTGTGCATTTGCTTTGTTCCCTGACAATTGACTGGTTTATTTGTATTAGTAACGTTGAATCGAAATATTTATTATTTTTATTTTGTACGTAAAGTCACAAAATTTTGCGTAAAAATAACTGGTATTTACAATAAATTCATGAATTGTACACAGTTTTTTCAATTTAATCGGATTGAAGAATAATTGAATTGTTCATTGATTTATACAAATTTTATTTATTTGGGTTTTATGAATAATCGTAGATTGAAGGTGAGTTCGATAAAAATTAATTGCCTTTGAATCATTGCTACAGTGGCTGATTTGGGCAGATTCAAGGTTGTTTGGCAAAATTAGGGCGATTTTATTGTTTTTTTGTGAGTCTGTAATCCGAATAACGACCGGAAGTGAGCTTCTGATTTAGTCAATATTTCCGGTGATGCACAATCAATCATTATTCAGATATATCTATATAGCGATGAATAGTAATAATGAAGCTGTATCGATGATTAACATTTTAGTAACATTTGAGAATGAATATGTGTACTCACCAGTTAAATCTACTTAGGGTTCAACTTTGATGCTACTGACTACCCAATAAAATGGCAAGATGGTCAGAGCAATAGTCAGAAGCAGACATATTCATAATGACCTGCTGGATTAATTAATCTTAGACAGGCAAACCATCCGTTGATTTAATTAGATATTGATTGCGGAGAGTAAACGCAAAAAAAGTAAATGCGAGGAGAAGTTTGGGTGAACGGTAGCAACAAAAACTATCTTGTAAAACCAGCATCAATTCTATGTGTTGGTTTAGGGTGGTTTCCAAAAACACCTGGAGGTTTAGAACGGTATATTTACGATTTGACTCACAAACTAGCGGCAAATCATGATTACATAGAGCTTTGTGGAGTCGATTTACCAGAAGGCGAAACGGATTTATCAATCAAGTTGACTAATTTAGCTGCTGCTGATGAATCGATTTTGCAGCGAATGCGTTCATGTCGCATAAACTTCCGCAAAACTAGGGGAGAAAAACCTGACGCGATTAACTTGCATTTTGCGTTGTACAGTTTTCCGATTTTGGATTTGTTACCAAAAAAAGTGCCAATTACGTTTAATTTTCATGGTCCCTGGGTATCGGAAAGTGGAGAGGAAACAAAAGAATCAAAAATTAGCTTTTGGCTGAAAAAATGGCTAATTGAACAGCAAACCTATAATCGATGCGATCGCTTTATAGTTTTGAGTAAAGCTTTTGGGAATATTCTCCACCAAGAATATCAAATACCTTGGGAGAAAATTTATGTGATTCCCGGAGGGGTTGATATCGACAAATTTCAGCCGAATTTATCACCTCAACAAGCCCGTAGCCAATTAGGATGGCAACAAAATCGCCAAATTATTTTTACATCTCGTCGCCTTGTCCATCGCGTTGGGATCGATAAATTATTAAATGCGATCGCCCAAATTAAACGTAGAGTACCAGATGTTTGGGTGGCAATTGCTGGACGCGGACCAATCCAAGCAGCGTTACAACAACAAGCTAGCGAACTTGGACTTGATGACCATGTAAAATTTATTGGATACCTAGCTGAGGCAGATTTACCTGTCGCCTATCAAGCTGCGGATTTCAGTATTATGCCTAGTCAATCTTTTGAAGGGTTTGGTTTGGCTGTTGTGGAATCACTAGCTTGTGGGACTCCGGTGATTTGTACCCCAATTGGAGGAATGCCAGAAATATTACAGCCATTTTCACCCAATTTGATTACCGCCTCAGCCCATGAAAATGCGATCGCGGAAACTTTAGAGCAAGTATTATTAGGTAAAATTGCAATTCCATCTCGTTCCCAATGTCGGGATTATGCAACTGCCAACTTTGATTGGACTAAAATTGCCCAACAAGTCAGACAGGTATTATTGGCGTAAAGGAGATGAGGAATAAGGAATAAGGAATAATCAAATATCAATCTCCAAGCTGGATATTTTGATCAAAAGCGTAAATATGGGAACTAATTCAATATTAAAATTAACAGGTAGTTATGTTATTCCTGGTTGCCTCTAAGAATATTTAGAGACACATACATCTTTATTCCCTTTTCCTTTTCCCTTTCCCCTGATTCACTATGTCACTTATCGTTCAGAAATACGGTGGTTCATCTGTCGGTTCCGTCGATCGCATTCAAGCAGTAGCCCAGCGCGTTTATAAAACTGTGAAAGCTGGTAATTCCCTCGTTGTAGTCGTTTCGGCAATGGGGAAAACCACCGACGGACTCGTGAAATTAGCAAACGAAATTTCTCCAAATCCTAACCGTAGGGAAATGGATATGCTACTTTCCACCGGGGAACAGGTGACTATAGCTCTTTTAAGTATGGCATTGCAGGAAATTGGACAGCCAGCGATTTCGATGACGGGAGCGCAGGTAGGAATTGTTACCGAAGCCCAGCACACCCGTGCCCGGATTTTACGGATCGAAACCGATCGCATGGAACGTCATCTGCAAGATGGGAAAGTGATTGTTGTGGCTGGCTTCCAAGGTATTAGTAATGGTACAGAATTAGAAATTACCACCTTAGGAAGGGGTGGCTCTGATACCTCCGCAGTTGCCTTAGCAGCCGCATTACGTGCCGATTTTTGTGAAATTTATACCGATGTCCCAGGGATTTTAACTACAGACCCGCGACTGGTTCCCGAAGCCCAGTTGATGGAGGAAATTACCTGCGACGAAATGCTGGAATTAGCGAGTTTGGGGGCAAAAGTATTGCATCCCCGTGCGGTGGAAATAGCTCGTAATTACGGAGTCCCTTTGGTGGTGCGATCGAGTTGGACGGATGCACCGGGAACTTGGGTGACATCAACAAAGCAACCCGAACGTCCCTTAGTCGATTTAGAACTTGCCCGTCCTGTCGATGCGATTGAATTTGATACCAACCAGGCGAAAGTGGCTTTGTTAAGGGTTCCCGACAAACCAGGAGTCGCATCACGGTTATTTGGGGAAATATCCCATCAAAATGTTGATGTGGATTTAATTATTCAGTCGATTCACGATGGTAATAGTAATGATATTGCCTTTACTGTAATGACATCGATTTTAAAGAAAGCCGAAGCCGTTGCCGATGCGATCGCACCTGTACTTCGTAGCAGTCCCACAAAATCAGATGAAGCGGAAGTCTTGGTTGAGGAGAATATTGCTAAGGTCAGTATTGTTGGTGCAGGTATGATTGGTCGTCCCGGAGTGGCGGCAAAGATGTTTGCCACCTTAGCCGCAGCTGGGGTCAATATTCAAATGATATCCACCAGCGAAGTCAAAGTTAGCTGCGTTGTTGATGCCAAAGATTGCGATCGCGCTGTTGCATCCCTTTCCCAAGTCTTTGAAATCAACACTTCTCCCCTGCCTTCTGATTCCTCTCTCCCTGCTGCTGCTTCTGCTGTTCGTGGTGTGGCTCTGGACTTAAATCAAGCCAGGATGGCAATTCGTCACATTCCCGACAAACCCGGTATGGCAGCACAATTATTTGGATTATTGGCACAGCACAACATTAGTGTTGATACAATTATCCAATCGCAACGTTGCCACATTATCGATGGTTTACCGAGACGAGATATTGCCTTTACCGTTGCTCGCATTGATTCAGAACAAGCAAAAACAATGCTTACCCAAGCTGCAATTCAACATGGCTGGGGTGAAGTAATCTTAGATAGTGCGATCGCTAAAGTTAGTATTGTGGGTTCGGGAATGGAAGGACAACCGGGAATTGCCGCGAAAATGTTTGCAGCCTTGGCACACCATAAAATCAATATTCAGATGATTGCCACATCGGAAATTAAAATTACCTGTGTTGTCGAACAGGAACAAGGTGTGAAAGCATTACAGGTAATTCATGAGGCATTTGGTTTAGCAGGTAGCGAAAAGTTTGTCGTTCCCGCTTAATTTCCCAGGTGACTCTTGACTCCTGCAAAAGGAAGTAAGCTGATGCGCCGCACCCATTGTATAAGGCAAAAATATCAAATAATCGTAGTGCGGAGAGGAGTTTCCGGGGAGATGTTCTTCACGGAAAACTCCGGGGCATCTTGCCCGCGTTCTATATACGAATTCAATACGCAACAGCTTATTAAACTTGGACGCATCTAAGTGACATCTTTTGGAACCTGAAAGTCTTGCTGTAAAGTTTTCGGGTTTACAAAGTAAGTGCGTTTTAGCTTAACGACTGCGGATAAAAATCTGCGTGAGATAGACTTCTCCATCTTTGTTGGCAGCAACTCCAATCCCTGTAAAGTTGTAGTTACCTTTGATATTTATCAAGTGATCAGGGCTTTTAATCCAACCTCGAACAGCTTCTGCTGCTGGATTATCATAGCCTTGATTAAATGCGACATTTTCCGCCGCACTTTGGTAACGAATCGGAATTATATTTACACGTTTTTCAAAGCCCTTGTGACTAAAGGGGACTTTTCCGCTAGCCATATTTTGGCTATGAATCCTGGCTTGCTTGGAAATTTGCGAGTCAAGACTTAGTTTGGGTAAACGTCTAGCAGCCCGATATTGATTAATTTTTTCAAACACAGATTTTTCTAATTCCCTGGTGTTGAAATTAGTAGATGATGCTAGTTGATTGGATGAAATAGGTGCAGTTTTTTCAGGAATTAGTTTATTTGTTGAACTATGAGTCGGCATCGGGCTAGATATTAATCCACTAGCCAGGACAATCGTACTTATAGCTATGCCAAAAGCAGTTTGTCGAATCATGGAGATTTAGTTTTCAGTGTAAAAGTTGGTATTGAAGTCAATTTTGGTTAATTATGGGAATTGCCTGTTTTTTCGATATACGTGTGTACGGAGAGCAATTCCGGAACATAGGAAATCTTTTCAGATTCTGATTTTCGCGCCAACTTCAGGGAATTACAATCTCAATTGATATTTTTTTTACCGACAATTAGTTAATTTTTCAAAAAGTATTTGTAAAGTTTGCGTATATTCACAGAGAGGGGATGTGGAGACATAAAAAATGACCACGGGGATACTCCCTGTGGCAAATTTTCACATGGTAATTATGTTTATGGAAATTCCCAAATTATCCGCAATTATGTAACGCCAATGATTTTTACCTTTCCATACCTCCACATCAGCAGAATGGGAAACTACTGCCATCAGCAGCAGTATTTCCCTTGATATGTTGTCTAGAATTGCCTCATCCCAATTCCTAACGCTTTACTGTAAATTCAAATGTTTCATCACAGATTGCACATCCTTATCCCCTCTTCCGGAACAATTAATCACAATGCGGGGGCTACCGCTCAGTTGAGGACAAAGAGTTTCCAAATATGCGATCGCATGTGATGTCTCTAGGGCGGGAATAATCCCTTCTAACTTGGATAAACGCTGGAAGGCATCTAAAGCTTCTTGATCAGTAACACTGTAATATTCAGCACGTCCCATATCTTTCAAAAAGCTATGTTCTGGTCCAACTCCGGGATAATCTAAACCGGCACTAATTGAATGTGGCTCAATTACTTGACCTTCGCTATCCTGCAATAAGTAACTCATTGCCCCATGCAGTACACCAACTCTGCCTTTGGTCAAAGTAGCAGCATGTTTATCAGTATTTACACCAAAACCAGCCGCCTCCACACCAATGATGCGTACGCTTTCTTCATTCACAAACTCGTGGAATAACCCCATTGCATTTGAGCCACCACCCACACAAGCCATGAGAATATCTGGTAAACCGCCCCATTTTTCCATCGCTTGGGCACGAGTTTCCTGTCCAATCACCGCATGAAAATCTCGTACCATCATCGGATAGGGGTGAGGACCAGCCACCGAACCGAGAATATAATGGGTAGTCTCCACATTTGTCACCCAATCCCGAATTGCTTCCGAAGTCGCATCTTTGAGGGTTCCCGTTCCAGCTTCCACAGAACGCACTTCTGCCCCCATCAATCGCATTCGGAATACGTTGAGAGCTTGACGTTCCATATCATGAATGCCCATATAAACGATGCATTCTAAGCCAAAGCGAGCGCAAACAGTCGCCGTTGCCACTCCATGTTGTCCGGCTCCAGTTTCGGCAATAATCCGCTTTTTGCCCATGCGTTTGGCTAACAACACTTGACCCAGGGCATTATTAATTTTGTGTGCGCCAGTGTGATTTAAATCTTCCCGTTTGAGGTAAATTTGTGCGCCACTACCATCAGGACGAGCATAATGTGAGGTGAGACGCTCGGCAAAATATAACGGAGTCGCACGTCCGACATAATCACGCAATAATTCTTGTAATTCGGCTTGAAAACCTGCTTCATTACGATACTTTTGGTAAGCGGCTTCCAGTTCGGCTAGTGCAGGCATTAAAGTTTCCGGCACGTATTTACCACCGAAGCGCCCGAAACGTCCCAATGGATCAGGACGTTGTGCAGTTTGGAAGTTGGGGTTGATAGGTGTAGTGGTCACGGCTAATCGTCACAATTACGGAACGACCTTAATTATAGAAGGGGAAGGGGGATACAGGGGAAGAGAGGAGAGTGCGATCGCTATCTAATATCGTTTCTGCAAAATCTGGCAACACATAAAAAAATCTCCGTGTCCCCGCGTCACCATCTGTTACTTTCTTTTGGAGAGTTAGTATAACACCAACCAAGAGTAAACTATTCCACTATCAGATTGGTAAACTAGACTCATCTCTACTCTGAACTCAGAACTTATGACTAAAAAAGCTAATCCCTCAAGCACTGGTGGTTGGCGTGAATTTGGCGATGACACCAACGCCGCAGCATTTGAACGTGCGGTGGAAGAACTTCCTCCCAATCAACAAAATATTCGCATACAAGCGACTCGTGCCGGACGTAAGGGTAAAACAGTCACCGTAATTACTGGTTTTCAAGCAAAACCAGAAACCTTAGAAAAATTATTAAAGCAGTTAAAAACACAGTGTGGAACTGGTGGCACACTCAAAGATAGGGAAATTGAAATTCAAGGAGAACACAAGCAAAAACTTCTAGAAATTTTAGTTAAATTGGGTTATAAAGCAAAAATTAGTGGTGGTTAATGTCAAGTGTTTATTGCCGTAATTAATATAATTTAATGAGTGTTATTCTTGACTAATGAAATACTTATTTATACGTTATTCGACTCGTTCTCAATTTAGTTCAGTGCGGTTTACCGAATACTTGCCGAAATCCGAATCTCTCATGTTGATATTAACTTAAGAAGTATCAGCAGACTTCATTGAGACTACTGTTAATCATCAGGCGATAATTTTAGGAGATGAAAATGGATTTAGTAAGAATTATTTGTGCAATCTTTCTTCCCCCATTGGGAGTATTTTTACAAGTTGGTTTGGGAATGGATTTTTGGATTAACGTACTTTTGACGATTTTTGGGTTCTATATTCTCGGTATTGTCCATGCAGTCTGGGTAATTGCCAGAAAATAGACTAAATCACCTATTCCCTGGAAAGCCGGTTTCTCAGTGAAAATCCAGAAACCTGCTTTCTTCCACAATAGGAAATAATCATATCGGTTAAGCAAAAATGGCTATTCGCGGTTAGCTTTTAGCTATTTCCTATCCCCGAAATTATTTTATAAATCAACTCTTAGATATAAATACTGATTTACGTGCAGCTAGTTTTGGTATAATTGCTAAATTATTTGTTTGGTTGGCGATCGCATCTGCAAAGAGTGCTTCATATTCTGCTAAGGCATTAGCGAATGAATATTGTGCGATCGCAAATTTTCGTCCTTTTTCACCTAATTCTATCGCTTTAGCCGAGTTTTTATATAAATCTAAAATAGCTTCCGCCAGCGCTTGGGGTGATTCTGGCGCAACTACAATCCCACCAC
Source organism: Calothrix sp. UHCC 0171 (assembly GCF_034931845.1). Lineage (NCBI taxonomy): Bacteria > Bacillati > Cyanobacteriota > Cyanophyceae > Nostocales > Calotrichaceae > Calothrix > Calothrix sp. UHCC 0171. The sequence goes on along the minus strand of NZ_JAYGHN010000001.1, from coordinate 194,146 downwards.
CACTTTCGCGAACTGCTTTTGCTGCTGTCCCTTCGCTGGGTACTGATGCAATTATCGGACGACTGCTTGCTAATAATAAAGGAATTTTAGAAGGCATATTAAAACAAACAACATTGCATTTTTGCAAAATTAATCCCACATCTGCTGCTGCTAACATTTGTGGTAATTTTTCCCTAGCTTGTAGAGGTAATAATAAAACATTTTCAGCATTGTACTGACGACAGCATTTTTTCAAATTTTCCAATGCTTGAACTTCACCAACAATCACAAAAACAATTTCGGGAATATTTTGTAAAGATGCAGCAGAGGCGATCGCAGTTTCTAAACCCTGTGTGAGTGCAATATTCCCTGAATAGAGGACAACAAATTTATCTTCCAAATTATGGGCGATACGAAAAGGATTATTTAATTTTGGCAAGGGACGAATAAAATCAACATTCACCCAATTTGATATACAGAAAATTTTCTGAAAATTTACATCTTTTTTCACTAAATGCTCGATAAAATCTTCCGCAATTACACTGATATAACGTGCTTTTTTATAGGCAAATTTCTCTAGGTCTGATAAAGCGCGAATCATCAACTTATTCTGAATTAATCCCACATTTTTCGCTGCTTCTGTGAGAATATCTTGGACATTCAGTAATACTGGACAACTATAAAACCAACCGAGAAAAAATGCAGGTAAAGTCACAAATAATGGTGGCACGGTTACAAAAATTACATCTGGTCGCCACCCTTTTAGTGCTTGCGGTAAACTGCTAGCAACAAAACTCAATTCCAGTAATAGCCGATCCAGCAAATTTGGCTTTGACTTAATCCGCAAAAAACACCGTTGGATTGTGACACCATTTCTTGTTTCTGTAACATACCATTTATGCCGATATTCCTGGTAAACTTCACGTTCAGGATAATTTGGCATCCCTGTAATTACCCTGACTTCGTGACCTTGGGCAACTAATCCTTCTGCCAATTCTGTCATCAAGGGAGCAATCCCTATCGGCTCTGGATAATAGTTGTAGGAATAAATGAGAATGTGCATTTTTGCGATTCATAAATTTGGTAGAGTCTGCCAGAAAGCTTTTGCTCTCATGCACTTTGGTAAAAAATTAGATTAATTTAGATTTTTTTGTCAGAGACGATGGCAGGTAACAACAAGGACTTGTGCTGTCACATCAACATAGGCGTTCCCCTTAATCCCCATCACCTATATGACTAACCGGCAAATCATGAGGCTAATGTAGCATTTTAAACAATAAGCAACAACATTAGCGCAGCGCAAATATGAACATATTAAATTTACCCGTATAATTTCTTCATAAACAAATGTGAGAAACCCGGAAATCTTAGGCGCAAACGAGGACACTCAACACTGAACTTGAAACTGCGATCGCCAAAACGGAAACCTCTACTCTCAACAAACGTCGTTGCTAATTATGAGTCGTTTGTCAAGGGTCATTTATTAATTGGTTGCTAGTGAAAGTTTATGGTTAATGGCAAATTACCCAAGCCCGTTACGCAATCAATACACCAAAAAAGTCCGAGATTTGGGTAATATATAGGAGCTATCTTTTCTGCGTTCGCGTAGCGACTCCCATGAGTATCGCAGATGATTCAGCACCGCTAGCGCATTACCCAAAGGAATCGAACATGCTGACTTTAAAAATCGTTGTATATATTGTTGTCACCTTTTTTGTAGCCCTCTTTGTCTTTGGATTCCTGTCGAATGACCCTGCTCGTAACCCTGGTCGTCGGGATTTCGAGTAATCACTCACATGATTGTCCGCTACTGCCGGGAGGCGGGAGACATAAGATACCCACTTTAAAAAATATGGTTGCGCCAAATGCACGACAGCCTTCTGTTTAAGTTGGGAAACCTACGAATATTTGCCTGGAAACGACTCTAGGCGATGTCCTCGCCTACGGTAGCCTGAATAATTAGAATACTAATTAGGTGGCTTGCCAAAAGCTAGGCACAAGTAAAAGTCGGAAGATGAAATGCTAGTCATGGTTCTTCCGGCTTCAAGTTTGGCTGTCTATTAAGCTTAGTTATGCTGCAATTATGCTCCATCAAGTTCTGCCGCCACCCCACCCTGCTGTTAGCGAAGTTGCCCAAGCTGTAAATGATGTTGCTAGCTTGGCAAATCGATCGCAAGGTCAATCTAAATCAGAAACACCACAGGATAAAAGTCATCAAAAAAATCAAACTAAGTCCGCAGGAAATGGAGAGCGGCTAAATAACGCTGACATCAAAATCAGCCAGCAAACTATTGAGGCTTTAGCGAAACCAACTCAACCGGAAAAATTTCCACCAGAGTTTACACCGGAAACCATTAATCAAAGTAGTGTTAGTCATAATGCAACTGCGCTGGGGGAAGTTCTATCTGTTGGATATCAACTAGCGCCGAATCATCGTCATGATGTTGGTGACACAAATATTATTTTTCCAACCGCAGCAACAGCAGATGTTGCCGAAACCGTAACTAAGAGCCGGAATTTAGCGCAGCCAAAAGCAGAGGTATTGGTAGAAAAGTTAGCTCAATCCCAGAAACTGACTAGTAGGAAGGATGTTGCTAGTAATGTTAATTCTAGAAATGTTAATTCTAGAAATGTTAATTCTGGAAGTGTTAATTCTAGAAATGTTAACGCGAAGAATCTAGCAATTCCAAATCCTCAAGATAGAAGAAGCCTTGAATCTAAAAATCTGGAACCTAGCCAAGAGAATTCTGCAACTTTCCCATCAACTCAACAACCTTTAAAAGTTGAATTTTACAGCCAAGAGCAACAAAATTTTCCTTCGACAATAGAATTTAAATCGCGAGACGTTGAACCCACAACACCAACCACGCCACCCAATAATCAAACTCCACAACCAAATCAAACCCAACCACCAACAACTACCCCTAATCAACAACAATCGCCGGAAACAAGAAGAGTTGTAGAAGTAATTTCCGATCGCCAGGAATATGACGAACAGCGACGGGTGGTAACTGCTGAAGGAAATGTTGTTGTGCGCTTCGATGGTGCGGTTGTTGATGCCGATCGCTTGCAGGTTAATTTGGATAATTTGATTGCCGTGGGCGAAGGAAATGTGGCACTCACACGGGGCGACCAAGTATTACGCGGACAGAAGTTTACGTATAATTTTATTCAAGATAACGGCGAACTCGAACGTGGTAGTGGTGAAGTTTTCATTCCCACAGCTGGTACTGATTTAGGATTTGCCCAACCCGGCACACCCAGCGCCACAGTCGGAGTCCAAAGCCGACCTTTGAGCGATCGCATTCGCCAAAATCAACCGCTAACTGGTATCAGCAGTCCGGGGGGAATTGATATTAATGTTGGTGGACGTGCAGATGCCAGCAATATTGTCACTCCCAAAGAAGGTGGACAAGTACGGCGAATCCGATTTGAAGCTGCACATATTGATTTTTATCCCCGTGGATGGCAAGCACGGGATGTTCGCTTGACAAATGACCCATTTTCTCCGCCGGAATTGGAAATACGCGCCAATAAAGTGACAATGACGCGGTTGTCTCCTTTGGAAGACAGAATTAGAACCCAAGGACAACGTTTGGTATTTGACCAACGCACAACCATCGGTATTCCCAAAAATGAGCAAATCATCGATCGCCGCGAACGTGACCCTTCTCCATTCCCCTCAATTGGCTTTGATGGCGATAAACGCGGTGGTGTATTTATTGAGCGTTCTTTTGAGCCAGTGAATACTGAGACTGTCAGGTTTAGTATTACACCTCAATTTTTTGTGCAAAAAGCCTTTACTGGCAGCGATAACTTTGCCTCTTTGTTTGGTTTAAAGTCACGAGTTAATGCTGTTCTCAGTCCCAAGAGTCGGGTGGAAGGAATTGCTACTTTTGATAGTCTCGATTTAAACAAAATTGACGATTCCTTGCGTGCGAGTTTACGGTATCAACAAGCACTGGGAGATACAAATCCACATCTATTGAATTTAGAATATAGCTATCGCGATCGCCTTTATAATGGCACCCTAGGATTCCAACGAGTCCAAAGTAGTTTGGGTGGGGTTTTGCTTTCACCAGTGATACCTTTGGGTAAAAGTGGTCTAAATCTTAGCTATCAACTTGGTGCCCAATATATTAATGCCAATACTGACCGCCTCGACTTACTCGAACCTAACCGCAGTAATGATCGGATTTCTTTGGGACGTTTACAAGCAAATGTGAAACTCTTTGGCGGTGTTCCTTTGTGGCAAGGGAAAGTATTACCGGCGACAGCGAATGAGGGTATGCGGTATACACCGAATCCAATTGTGCCTTATTTGAGTGCTTACGGAGAACTGAATGGGACAACAAGTTACTATACAAATGGCGATGACCAAAGTACGTTGTTTGCGACAGTTGGTTTACAAGGACAAATTGGTAATTTTTCTAAACCATTTTTAGATTATACGGGTTTTAATATCAGCTACTCTCAAGGTATAAATACGGGTTTATCGCCGTTTTTATTCGATCGCTCCGTTGATAATAAGATTATCAACTTGGGTTTAGTTCAACAACTTTATGGACCATTCCGACTAGGATTTCAAACAGCGTTAAACATTGATAGTGGTGAAAGTCTCAGTACGGAGTATTCGCTGGAATATAGTCGTCGTACCTATGGAATCACATTGCGATACAATCCAGTACAACAATTAGGTGGTATTAGTTTCCGCATCAGTGACTTTAATTGGAGTGGTGGAACTGATCCATTTAGCGATCGCAGTGAGGTTCGTCCTGTTGTTGGTGGTGTGGAACAGAGGTAATATCAGACGCGGAGATTGAGTATTATACCATGTTCTTTTGAATACTTAATTATTAAGACTGACACGGAGACTTAGAGACGCGGGGACGCGGAGAAATTTTAATTGCAATTTTGTAACATTGCTGTATATTCAATTAACGAATAACCGCTATTCTATTTATATTTATTATTTAAGCGATGCAGATATGTGCGATCGCTTTATGCGTGAGTGGCTGAATAATGAAAGATTGGCGAGCGTTGGTAGCAACCTGTGGGTTGTTGCTGTATAACTGTTTATTTATTTTTGGGGGTATGAATGGTGCATTTGCCAGTCAATTGGAGATACCGCAACTTGAGGTAATGCCTGTTATTGAGAGTATGGCGAGTGCGGATACAAAGTTTATTGAGGTTAAGGAAGATTTACGCCGATATCGAGATTTAATTCAAGATAGTCAGAAGTTAGAGGGATTATTTACTCTTTATCAAGATGAAGAGAGGGGAGGGGTGCTGCTGGAAATTCAGCCGGAACAACTCAACAAAAATTATCTGGCAACTGCGACTTTAGAATCGGGAATTGGTGAAAGTGGAATTTATAGCGGACTTCCTTTACAGGATTTTTTATTTTACTTTCAGCTTGTCCAAAATCGCTTACAATTTGTTGTTAAAAATGTTAAATTCCGTACGGATAAGAATGCTCCAGAAGTTATTTCTCTCAAGCGTTCCTTTAGCGATTCTGTATTATTTTCTCTCGATATTATTGGGATTGAACCTCGTAATAAAAGTCTTTTGGTTAGTTTAGATGAATTGTTAATGCAGGATTTTCCGGGGTTAAATTCACTGTTAAAACATTCACTTCATGCTGATTATCAGTTAGACCCCAGTAAGTCTTATTTGAGTCAGATTCAGAGCTTTCCCTTAAATATTGAAATTGACTCGAATTATGGTTTTTCGGCTCTAGAAGGGGCAACATATTTAGAGACTTTACCTGATAGTCGTTCTGTCACTTTATCAGTACATTATAGTTTTTCCCAATTACCAGAAAATAATGGTTATATTCCCCGACTTGCAGATGATAGAGTTGGATATTTTATTACTGCATTTCAGGACTTTTCGAGTCAGAACAAAGATGATATTTTTGTCCGCTATATTAATCGCTGGCATCTGGAACCAGTCAATCCACTATTAGCGATATCTCCACCAAAAAAACAGATTATTTTTTGGATTGAAAACGCCGTTCCTTTAGAATATCGTGATGCGATTAAAGAAGGGGTTTTGATGTGGAATCAAGCATTTACTCAAGCTGGATTTGAAAATGCGATCGCAGTTCGACAAATGCCGGATAATGCTGATTGGCATCCCGCAGATATTCGCTATAATACAATTCGCTGGTTTAATTCTTTGGATGCAGGATTTGCACGGGGACCAACAAGAGTTAATCCGCTTACAGGGGAAATATTAGATGCTGATATTATTATTGATGCTGGTATGGTGCGGGCAGTTGAATCTGAATATCGTGCTTTAGTAGGGGTTGATTCTGTTAGTTTGATGGAGGATTATTTCAAGAATCAAAAATATAATTGTGGAGAAGATAGGGGAGAAAAGTTTTTAAAAACCAATAATTCTTCCCGTAATGACTCTTGTTATGGTGCTGATTTATCTTTTCAAGCTTCGATGGGAGTATTGGCTTCATCACTATTACCGGATATGAACACAAGTCCCCAGGAAAAGCATGATGCTGTGCAGAGTTCTCTCCATAAATATATCCACGAATATTTACGCTATCTTGTCGCTCACGAAGTTGGACATACTTTAGGTTTGCGCCATAATTTTCATGGTAGCACCATGTTAGCACCACAAGAGTTAAATAATCCGGAGATTACCCATACAAAAGGATTGGTAGGTTCGATTATGGATTATTTACCCGTCAATATTGCCCCCCAGGGAGTACCACAAGGTGACTATTTTCCCACAATTATTGGTCCTTATGACGAGTGGGCAATTACTTACGGATATAAGCATAACCTGACATCTAACCCCATCAACCCGGCTGAAGAAAAGAATTTTTTAGCACAAATTGCCACTGCATCTCCGGAACCAGAATTATCCTATGCGACGGATGAAGATATCCGGGATATTAATCCATTAGCTAATGTTTGGGATATGAGTAGCAATGTCTTACTTTATTCACAATGGCAGTTAGATAATGCCCGGTTAATGTGGGATAAGTTAGATAAAAACTATCCTTTGCAGGGTGATAGTTACAGCAATTTGCGTGTCCTATTTCAGAGAATTTTTAGATATTACGATCGCAATGCATTTCTACTTGTAAAATATATTGGTGGGCAATCTTTTACACGTAATCATACTAGTGAAAATACGACCCAGAAAAATATCCAGTATAGTTTTGTTCCAGTTCCTAAGTTAGAACAAGAAATGGCATTGTCTAGGTTAATTGATTATGTGTTTGCGGAGAATGCATTTAATTTTTCACCACAATTACTCAATCAGTTAGCACCATCACGATGGCAACACTGGGGTAATTATATACCTACTGCCCGACTCGATTATCCCATACATGAGCGAATTTTTGAACTCCAAAGCGCAATATTGCGATCGCTTTTTGCAGGGGAACGTTTACATCGCTTGTTGGATATTGAACTCAAAACCACACATAATAATGCACTCACAATTCCGGAACTTTTTGAAACTTTACAAAATGGCATTTGGAGTGAAGTGCTGATTGCGAATCAGGAAAAATCAATGTCTATTTCCAGTATTCGCCGGGCAATTCAACGCGAGCATTTACATATTTTACTGGAAATGGTGTTGCGAAAAGTTGAAGTTCCTGAAGATGGGCGGACAATTGCCTGGTATGAACTGCGTCAACTCAAAAAAGCAATTAGTCGAACTTTGCGAAAGTCGAAAAATCTTGATTTATATACCCTTGCACATTTAGAAGAAAGCAATTCCCGTATTCATAAAATACTCAATGCTGAATTAAAAACCGATTAGATTAGTTACTTTACTTCATGAATTGCTGTTGGACAAATTGAAAAATCTGCACAAATTTTTCCTCTAACCACAATAGTAAACTATCTAACCATTCTAAAATGACTTCTAATGGGTGCTTGTCATAAGTCACCGTATTTACTTGAACTTCAATGACATCAATCTGCTTGTTAATTGGTATTTCTTGTTGCTCATTTTGACTATCCCAACTAGGAATTGGAGAAATTCTCGAAACGTTAGTTTGGCTAACAGCTATTTTCTGAGAATTAGGAGAGATATTTTGCGGTTGAGATAGAGTTTGACTTGATTTTTTTATAGTAGCTAAATTTCCACCTTGCTGATATTGTTTTAAGAGTTTTGGTGTTCTCAACTTCCCTGGTAAACGTGGATTTTCGGTTTGACTATCTCCTTGTTCTTCATCATCGAGAAAAGTGACATCATCACCAAATAAATCATCAAACGTTAGCCAAGGATCATGACAATTATTTTCTGGAATTAGGTCTTGATGCTGACTACCAGGTAAAATTCTGAATGCCCGACTTCGAGGAAAACTCTTTACTGTTGTTTGCCGACTAAATAATTGATTGTTAAAATTACTATCTAATTCAGTCGAATCACTAATTTGATGATTTGAAAAACTAAAAAAGTAATTTATTGCTTGTCTAATTAAGTTCTTAATTCTCAAACCTGGTATATTCAGATTTTGATTCTCTAAATGATTACTCTCATGTGGAGAATCAAGATTTGGAGTAATTTCACTACCATAAACAAATATCTGCAACTTATCTTGAATAACTTGGAGTAATTTAACACCCTCATCCTTGACTACTAAAGCAGCGCGAGATACTGGCACTAAAGTATTGGATTCCAACTTGGCAATTGTTGCATCAATTAATTCTAAGGAAATCAGTTGATTTTCATGCTCGTCACTTTTATTAATATTATCTGTACTTTGTGGTAAGCTACTCTGATTTCCACCTGTCATTTTTTGTAATAAATGCTCTATTTCCGTTAAGGATTGTAGATTTTCTGGTGTATCCTGTTTGAGGTTATTGTCTTCATTATCTACATGACTATGCAAAAACGATTGTTTTTTTGGTTCACCAGATTGAAGTTGCTTATCGGCAGAATCCACAGCATTTTGAATCAGCATTAAAACCGGATAAATAAAAGCTTGTAAAGACCAACCTGTTGTCACTTTGACTTGTCGCCAAGTACGTCCAACGCGATCGCTCAATTTTTGAGTCCGACGATGAAAAAAGTTAAATAATCGGCTTTGATAACGTCCAGAAGCAAACGGCATAATTTTTTAGGGGAAGAGAAGTATTTAGATTAATTCAACTTCAATAAACTTAAATTAAATTTATCAGTTTGGTATATTTATGTATTAAATTCAATAGTTATTAATTAATTTAGTTATCGATCGCAGCTAATTTGGTCTGTGATTTCATTGCCTAATCACGAAAATATATTAACTGAAATATGACATCTTCTGTATCCACAGCCGATATTCAAAAGATTAACGCCGTAATTGAGCAATTACGGGCATTATCCCAAGTCGATGTCCAACATTCTTGGCGATACTCGGAAGTTGATTTTACCCCCGACGAAGTTTTTGCTGCCGATATATCAGCTTGGAAATGCGCTCTGATTAATGAAAAAGGACATATCGCTAGAGATAAGGGGCGAAAAACCTTGTGGCTCGCACAAACTATTGTAGTACCTCACAGCTTGCATTCCTGTTATCCACTACAAGATTTATCATTGCGCTTGGCTTTGGTATGGTGGGCAGATGCAGCAGAGGTTTATGTTGATGGTAAGTTGGTTTGTGCAGGCGATTTATTCGATTTCTCCCCACGAGTATTATTAAGTTCCCAAGTAACTCCCGGCAATTGCTTTACCGTGGCAATCCGGTTAGTCACTCCAGGACATGATCAGGGAGCATTGATGCGATCGCGTCTTTTATACGAAAATATCAATTATGATGCCCTTGATACTGGATTCATCGCCGATGAAGTTGCTGTTATTCAGCAGTATTTAACTAATTTTGATGCTGAAAGGTTGTGTCTTCTCCAAGCTGCACTGGCTGAGGTTAACTATTACCTGGGTGATAAAAGCAAGATTGATTGTGAACAATTCCCCAAAATCCTCTTCGGACTCCGTGAAAACTTGAAGGAGTTTACATCCAACATTTTCCCATCCAAAATCTTCCTCCTAGGACATGCACACCTGGATATGGCTTGGTTATGGCGGGTGGAGGAAACTTGGCGGGCTGCCCAAAATACTTTTACATCTGTTTTAAACTTACAAGCAGAATTCCCAGAATTGATTTTTTGCCATTCCACCCCAGCTTTATATGCATGGGTAGAAAAAAACCGTCCCGATTTATTTGCCAAAATTCAAGCCCAAGTTCAAACAGGGAAATGGGAAGTCCTCGGCGGTTTCTGGATAGAACCCGATTTAAATTTGATTTCCGGTGAATCCATCGCCCGACAATTACTTTACGGACAACGTTATACCCAAGAAAAATTCGGCAGGATTTCACCGATTGTTTGGGTTCCCGATACCTTTGGTTTCTGCTGGACTTTACCCCAATTTATGCAGCAAGCGGGAATAGAATACTTTGTCACCCAAAAATTACGCTGGAACGACACAAATAAATTTCCTCTGGGTGCTTTCTGGTGGCAATCTCCTGATGGTAGTCAAGTATTTAGTTATATGTCTGGAATCATTGGTGAAGGTATTGACCCCATCAAGATGGCAGCATATGCTTGTGAGTGGCAAACTCAAACAGGTATTGGCGATACACTTTGGCTTCCTGGTGTTGGTGATCATGGCGGTGGTCCTACCCGTGATATGCTGGAAGTGACTCAACGCTGGCAACAGTCTCAGTTTTTCCCAGATTTAGAATTTACTACCGCCGAAAATTATTTACGTCATCTTCAGGAACTAGGGGAAGGGAAACTAGACATAGAAACTAACCCCTCTGCTTTCCCAACTTGGAATGACGAACTCTATCTCGAATTCCATCGTGGCTGCTTCACTACCCACGGCGAACAAAAGCGCTTTAATCGTCATTGCGAAAATCTATTATACGAGGCGGAACTATTCGCAACTTGGGCAAAATTTGCCTGTGGCTTAGAATATCCTCACCAAAAGCTGGAAACTGCTTGGAAAAAGCTCTTATTCAATCAATTTCATGATATCTTGCCTGGTTCCTCAATTACAGAAGTGTATACTGATGCCTTACCGGAATGGCAAGAAGTAGAAACTACAGGAAGGAAAATTTTACAAGATGCTTTCCAAGCGATCGCTTTCCAAAGCCCTTTACCAGAGCCACCTTACCCCGGTGCAATCCCAGTTTTTGTCTTTAATTCCCTCAACTGGCAACGCTCTCAAGTTGTAACTCTCCATTTATCTAGCAACGTAACTGACCCTGGCATTTTTTCTACGGATGGTAAACAATTACATCACCAACTCAGTAAAACGTCGAAACTCCTATTCTTAGCGGAGAATATTCCAGCGATTGGGTATAAAATATTTTGGCTATTGCCAGAAAAATGTAAAAACTCCAATAGGGTAGCCCAATTTAACACTAGCATTTTGCGCTCAAAAAATAAATTAATATTTATTCCCGAAAAGATGACCTTAGAGAACGAATTTTTGCGGGTGATTGTAGACAAGCAAACAGGAGATTTAACTAGTATTTTTGACCGTATAAATCATCGAGAAATCCTCAATGGAGCCGGAAATCAATTACAAGCATTTCAAGATAGTGGTCAATATTGGGATGCCTGGAATATAGACCCAAATTACCCACAACATCCCCTACCTGCCTCAGAACTAAAATCAATCGAATTCATCGAGCAAGGCGAAATTCAAATCAGTTTGCGGGTAGTGCGCCAAATCGGGCGATCGCAATTTCGCCAAGACTATATCTTGGAAACAGGTTCCCCCATCCTCAAAATCGTCACACAAGTGGATTGGCAAGAACGTCATGTCATGGTGAAAGCTGCCTTCCCCCTGACAATTACATCCGACTTTGCCACCTACGAAATTCCCTGCGGAGCCATTCGTCGCCCCACCAAACCCCAAACCCCAGTAGAAAAAGCCAAATGGGAAGTGTCAGCTTTGAGATGGGCTGATTTAACAGAAGTTTGCCAAGAAGAAATTTCTTTGCGTCTCTCCCCATCCCCATGTCTTCCTTCTCCCTGCCAATACGGAGTGAGTTTACTCAATGACTGTAAATACGGTTATGATGCCACACCAAATCAACTACGCTTAACATTGCTACGTAGTCCAGAATGGCCCGATTCCGAAGCCGATAAAGGTATTCATGAATTTACTTATGCTGTATATCCCCATGCGGGTAGTTGGGAAGCAGCACAAACAGTTAGACAAGGATATGAATTAAATTTGCCCCTACATGTGGTTGTTGGTGACAATATTGATAATTTCCCACAAAATGCGATCGCAGACCCATCTTTACCAAATGTTCCCAAACCCAACAGTATTCAAGATGGCGTGAGTTTCCTGAACTTATCTGCCGAAAATCTCGTATTAATGGCATTAAAACCAGCCGAAGACGACCCAGAAACAATAGTCATACGATGTTACGAATGCCATGGCAAATCAGCCGAAATGCATTTTAGCAGTGATTTCGGCTGCACCTTAGCAATACCTGTTGATTTACTCGAACGTCCTTTATCTAACAGCGATTTCTCATCTCCGCAAAATATCGTTACAATTCACCCTTGGAAAATCACCAGCTTTAAGGTTATTGGGTATAGAGAATAAATAACTATTGCTTGATTATTTATTTCTCAACCGATTTAATCTTCATGATCGTCAAAAGGGTCTGCAAGTTGTTTGGAAGGAGGACCAAACGACAAGTAGATAGACATAGCCGTAACGGCAACGACTATAACGCTTACGGATAGAATCATCACCGTTGCTGGTTCCAGATTGCTAAGAGATGTTGCGAGTTCCATATTTAACTGATGGTTTATGAGTGCTATTCTTATAGAATATTACAGAAAATTAAAATTGGTTCGGCAATCAATCTTAGGTGAACTATGGCACAACGGACGCGGTTGGGAGATATTCTCAGACCTTTAAATTCTGAATATGGTAAAGTGGCTCCTGGCTGGGGTACAACCCCTCTCATGGCGGTTTTTATGGGGCTGTTTTTCGTTTTCTTGCTGATTATTCTGCAAGTCTATAACAAGACAATTGTGATTGAAGACGTACTAGTTGATTGGCGCAGTTTAGGCAGCTAATTAAAAGACACTGCATAAATGCTTGGAACACAAGCTCACTTGAACCCGGCATCACCGGGTTTTTTAATTTTTGCTCAGTGATTGCTCATTGATTCGGGATAGCCATTGACAACAAACTGAAAAAAATCGGTTTCTGCCACCAAATCCCAACCAGAATCACAATCTGTTTCCTCAAGTTATCGTCGAAGAGAGAAACAGGTTTCTATATTAAAATTTATATATCTATGGGAGAAAGCTATGAATGTTTTTGGTATCGGTTTGCCAGAAATGGCTTTAATTATGGTGGTAGCACTATTAGTATTTGGTCCCAAAAAATTACCAGAGATAGGTAGAAGTATGGGTAAAGCGATTCGCGGTTTCCAAGATGCTTCCCGCGAGTTCCAAGACGAGTTTCAAAAAGAAGCTACACAAATACAAGAAGCTGTCAAAACCACTGCGGAAATTGAACCGAAGCGAATCGAAGCCACACAGAAGGAAGAAGCCTAGGGAATATGCCTTGAAGTTGTTGTCACAGCCAGGAGAAAGGGCAACCTAGGGATGAAATATAAATGTCGATTAGTTGAGATAAATGACGGAAACTGCTACTAAAAAAACTCTGGTAATACCCCAGGTAATAGTTGGATTGGGAAATCCAGAACCAAAATACGATCGCACGCGCCATAATATTGGTTTTGCGGCTGTAGATGCACTATCTCGTACCTGGAAAATCCCTGTTTCAGAAAATCGCAAATTTCAGGGAGAATACGGGGAAGGAATAATCCCCAAAGGCGAAAAAGTCCGTCTCCTCAAGCCTCTCACCTACATGAACCTCTCCGGACAATCCATTCAATCAGTCATAAACTGGTATAAACTAGCCCCAGAGTCAGTATTGATTATCTATGATGACATGGATTTACCCTTGGGGAAAACAAGATTGCGATTATCGGGTTCTGCTGGAGGACATAATGGCATGAAAAGTGCGATCGCACATCTGAATACTAACAATTTTCCCAGATTACGTATCGGTATTGGTAGACCAAAAAATGACAAAGTCGAAGATATAGAAACTATCTCCCATGTATTAGGTAAGTTTAATCCATCAGAAACTCAATTAATGAATGATGTGCTGGACTTTGTGGTGGAATGTGTGGAAATGTCCATCAAACAAGGTGTTGAAAAAGCTATGAACAAATGTAACAGCAAAACTATTACTGTTGCTGACCAGACAAATTTAGATTAAATATTTGTAATAATTGTTCTGCTTCACCCACCTTCTTGCTCTGGCGGAGTTTGGTAATTCGTAATTCAGCGATTCCACATGATTGAAATTGCAGATTACGAATTACAAATTTATATTTAGTTCAATATTAATCCTATGGTTCATGAGCGAGGCAAAATGCTAGCCCTAGAAACCAAATTTAAATTATTTAAACCGCCGTTTGCGTCGAGCAGCCACGGCTTTACGCTTCTTTTTTTCTAAGGGTGTCTCAAAATGTCGGTGATACTTAACGTCTGCTAAGATTCCTGCCTTAGAAACCTGACGTTTGAATCGACGTATAGCTGAATCTATGCCTTCGTTTTCCCCTAAAAGCACTTGGGTCATTCTTTTTCCTCATTTCAACATCTTTAATTGTAATAGTGGAGGGTTGAATGGGGAATAGGAAGCAGTCAGTTTAATCATAAGGGGGGAGTAGGCAAAGCAGATAAAGAGGCTTAGAAGGAGGTGTAGGGGCGAAGAAGGAGTAAAGTTGATTAAATGCCTCACCATATACACTGCTTCTATGGTGGTAAAGAAACAATTCTCCAAAATAAAGTAACAGATGCTGACGCGAGAACCCACAGATGGAGGGAGGGACACGGAGATTTATTTGATGTGTTGCCAGATTTTGGAGAAACAATATAACTTGAGAATAGATAATATGTATACAGCAAGAAAAAAGCGAACTTCTTTACAGAAAGCTCGCTAGTCAGCTGAGGGAAAATTGTAATCCTGATCGCATTTTGACAACTTTAAGATTGAGGAGATAGAGCTATCATCATTTATCAAGATAAACACACAAGTCGGTAGCAGCAATCACTCGATTTTGGGTGCGATCGCTTTTAGTTAATTTTAGGATTGGCAACTTAACTAATTATCAGTAAAATCCGCAGGTGATTATATTTACTAGCTATATTAGTTGCTCAGTATATTTGTCCCAGACAACAAACTTTTAACTTTATAAAGATTGTAGTGTCTCCTGTTTATGCATCTAACAATCGGGTTAAGTCTTATTTATCGAACTGAGAATTTCAACTATTGATTACAGCAATCATGATGCATTCCATCGCCAATAAAATATATGAAACGACTTAATACTTACATTTCATTTTTGGTGATGCAAGTATTTATACTTCTACTTTACCAAAAAAATATAATCAAATAATCTTAATATTCCTGGATATTAGGGGATGAAAAAGTATATTTTTAGACGAATTATCTAAATTGCATAAAAATTGTAATCGAGATATGCTAGATACACTTAGTTATATGTAAAGCTTCCAAAGAATATTTTCTAATTTTTATAAATCTTTATCCGTATATTTTTGGATACCTGCGGCAACGAAATGTAAAGTTCATGTAAGGCACTTGACTAGGTAGAAAACAAGCAATGGTAGAGTCAGTTATTATTATCAATATTTTGCTTTCGCTAATATTGCTACATGTAGCTTGGCGATTATGGCGAATTCGGCTGTCGCTGGCAAAAGCTGCAAACGCTCTAGTAGCAGCCGAGCATAGTACCCATAAAGTTCTTGCCCAAGCACCTAATTTCATCTATGTAGGACAACGCCACATTTCTAACCTGCGATTAAGAAATCAAGTATTAGAATTGCAAATTCAACAATTACGACAGGTTTTGAACTTACTGTTACTGATTTCGCAAATTTGGCAGCGTTATTTTCGGCTTTATTTTTGGAAATAGGCGTAACAACGCCCAAATTTGGCAACTTTCACCGTTGATTGATTGTCAGAGTGACTAAATTAAGTAATATACCTTTAAGGCGTGCAATGTGTTTGAAGACGCATAAAATGGGTGTAAGAAAAGGGAGAAGAGAATGTCTAACAATAATTCTGGAAGATTTATTGGTGGTTTAATGCTAGGAGCTACAATTGGAGCCTTAACAGGGTTATTGGTAGCACCGCGTACAGGACGCGAAACTCGCCAAATCCTCAAAAAATCAGCAAACGCGCTCCCAGAATTAGCGGAAGATTTATCGACAAGCGTGCAAATACAAGCCGATCGCATTTCGACAACAGCTTTGCGTAATTGGGATGATACATTAGATAGACTAAAAGAAGCGATCGCAGCTGGCATTGAAGCTAGTGTACGCGATCGGCAAGCAATCAGAAACCAGGAAGTCGAAGAAGAATCCGACTCTGAAATCCTTCCTCAACAAGCTGACACCTAAGCACACCCATACAATAGTAGATACAGTAGTAAACCAATATATTATTTAAGCACTGCATCACCGTGACTGAACCCCTGTTTTGGCTGGGATTATCCCTACTTTTTGTTGCGATGAGTTTGGCTGCGGTATTAATAGCCGCCATACCAGCATTGCAGGAATTAGCACGCGCCGCTCGCAGTGCTGAAAAGTTATTCGACACCCTTGCACGAGATTTACCACCCACCCTTGATGCGATTCGTCTGACGAGTTTGGAAATAACCGACTTAACTGATGATGTCAGCGAGGGAGTTAAAAGTGCGGGACAGGTAGTCAAACAAGTTGATCAAAGTCTTGATGTTGCCCGCAAACAAGCTCAGAATGTTCAAGTAGGGACTCGTAGCTTGTTTGTTGGTGTGAAAGCTGCTTGGAAAAGTTTTACACGTCCCAAAGCAACCAAGCGGACTCACGAAAAATACCCTCAAAATTCCAAAACACCCCTACCTTTACGGGAAGAATGGGAATACCGTCCAGACAATCGCCGTCTAGCTAGTGATATGTACCGTAACGGGGATAAATATGAAGAACCTGTTGCTTGGGTAAATGGCTATGAAGGGAAATTTGATGAGCGAGATATGCACCCCAAGTCAATCAAGCCTGTCGTTGGCGAGAATTGGACAGAATCCGAGTCATAATCGGGGAAAGGGACAAGGAATCAATAAATCATGTTGGGTGAATTAGTTCCCCGTCTTCCAATACCCCTATTTCTATCAACCTTAATCAACCGAACTCAAAGCTCTAGTGTCCCACATCACCACATTATGGTTGTGATGACTAGTATGTTCGTTTACCACTGCCGGTACAAATGTAGGAAATTGGTGCATGGCAATCAACTTCGCCAAAGTCTTCTTCAAGTGGGTTCTGGGTACAATTTCATCCACAAACCCGTGCTGGAGTAAATCTTCAGCAGTTTGGAAATCATCAGGTAATTTTTCCCGCAAAGTTTGCTCAATCACGCGCCGACCAGCAAAACCAATCATTGCTTTCGGTTCTGCAATAATAATATCTCCGAGCATTGCAAAACTAGCAGTAACACCCCCTGTCGTGGGATTAGTTAAAACAGGGATATATAGTAAACGTTCATCATGGTGACGTTGTAGCGCTCCTGATATTTTCGCCATTTGCATGAGTGAGAGCATTCCCTCCTGCATCCTTGCGCCACCCGAAGTACAAATAATGACCACAGCATAACGTCTTTCTGTAGCCTGTTCAATTAAGCGGGTGAGCTTTTCCCCCACAACCGAACCCATACTCGCACCAATAAACCGAAAGTCCATTACACCCAGTGCAACTGGTAAGCCTTCGATTTCCCCCAAACCAGTTTTGACAGCATCAGCCAAACCGGTTTTTTGCTGCATATCCCGCAGACGGTCAATGTAGGGTTTGCGATCGCGAAATTGCAAGGGATCAGCTGGACGCAAATGCTCATCGATTGCTACCCAAGTATCTGCATCAATCAGTTGCTCGATACGTTCATCACTATCTACCCGGTTGTGATGACCGCATTCGCTGCAAACCATTTGATTTGCCTTTAAATCTTTGGTATAGGATAATACGCCACATTTAGGGCATTTATGCCACAGTCCATCAGCAATTTCACGTTCTTGACGTTCTGGGGTTGTAGAACCTGATTTTCGTCGATTTGCAAACCAATCTAACAGAGACTTTAAACCGCGTGATTCTTCGTTGTTTGCCATTTTATTTCTTATGCAAGTGGGTAGTATGTTGTCATTTATCGTTTGCCATTTGTCCTGTGTTTAAGACTAGTGACAAATGACCACTGACTGATGACTATTTTTCAAATTAGCCTTTTAAGCAACTCAGACCATATTTTTCTTCTTTGGTTGCCAGCTTAACGAAAATGTGCGCTCCAATTCAAGTATCTTCTGTGTTTTCAAGGGAATTATTGAACAGTTAGCTTAGTCAACAGTAATCGGTAAACAGCATACATAATCACTTGGGTATATCCCCAGTAATTAATGTCCATACATCAATATAATTTTACAGGTTTAAATCCTCCACCATACACTGTCATCAATAATTACTGTTGGAAACTGTAATACTGTCAATGAAATTAAGTCCATACTGAATTAAATTAGCTTTTTCATTGTGCTGGCTCGACAACCTTTATTTAAGCCCAGACAACGAACACCACCCCAGACAATCAGTTGTTGATTAGCACTAGCCGACAACTAGCGACACTAGACATACAGGTGATGGCAACTATCGCTTCCTAGAAAAAGTCACGACTTGTAACCTAATACAGACCTGTTGCTGGTTTATTCACTAGTTTGGCTATGCTTACCAATAAGCGCTCGTTGTGAAGAGGATAATCCAAGCTACACGATGATACTATCAAAATCTTAAAAATAAATGGGGTAATGAAATTTACAGTTGCGAGGTGTCGCCAAGTGTGCAGTTAATAATTCATCATTAATCACTCAGTACGCAGCACTCATCGCTTCCCAACATCCTCGTTACTGGGGAAATAACTTTAAATAACTAGATATCAGAATTTCGCCAATAAAAAGAGTAATTACTGAACCAAGTGCAAGAAAGGGTCCAAATGGCATTTTCTGTCCCCATTGTGTTTGGGCTGTGGGAGATTTTTGGGTAAGCAGCATTGCAGCACCTCCAACCACTACACCGATAACACAAGCGATAAAACTAGCTAAAAGTAAATGCTTCCAACCTAACCAAGCACCCATCATTGCAGCTAGTTTGGCATCTCCTCCCCCCATTGCTTGCTTGCGAAAGAGAATCGAAGCTGTAAATGCGATCGCATCAAATAACCATATTCCCACAGCCGCACCTAATATGGCTAAAAATAAACTATTAGCCCAATTATTAGAGTTGCTCAAACCGAAAATAGTCTGAAAAATAATTCCCAAAACCAATCCTGATTTTGTCAGTGGATTGGGCAAAGTCATTGTGTCAAAATCAATTAAAGATAACGCTAGCAACCAACTGCAAAAAACCCAATAACCCAATGTCAGTGACGAAAATTGAAAAGCCCCAAAAATTACTAAAAACAATAACCCCGCAGCCAATTCAACCACAGGGTAACGCCTAGAAATTCGATTTTGACAAAAACGACAACGCCCTTTTAACCACAACCATCCCAACACAGGAACGTTATCATAAGCTTTGAGTTGGTTCAAACAGTGCGGACATCGCGAAGGCGGGAAAAGAACCGACAAACCAGCCGGAACCCGATACACGACTACATTTATAAAACTACCAATAGATGCTCCCAAGGCAAAGACAACAAAGTTTGCTGGGATTAACATCAAAATATCCATAGATTAATCAGTCATTTGTCTTTAGTCCTGTGTCATTTTTAATTTGTTATGTACAATTTGTCACTTGTATTCTGTAAGTCGTTATTGGTATTGTGTTACTTGTAACTTTTTGTGGGTATCTGGGTAAACACAAAAAACAACTAAATCACTAAATAACCAAAAAACAATAAATCACTTTCTGGGAATTCAACTCTCACCAGCATTAAATATGTACCAATGCCTAATTCCTTAATACATACACGACTCAATTTGACTTAAAGGTACAAAACACTCTTCAGGTAACAAAGCTGGATTGTGGATAAAAATTACTTTACCGCGATGGTTAGAACGGTTAATTGCCACCCCCGCAGCATTTCCGGTAACTTCAGGATGTACTTCGCAATAGGTATGGTAAATTTGTCCAGCAGCTCTGATGAGGGCAGGGTCAATCAAAGCTGGCTGGGAACGAATGTTAGTATAGTTTTCGGGTTCTTGTCTTAAAGCGTACACAGTTTAATGTTGTTGTATTTAAGTTGATGTTTTCTCAGTTTATCCAAACACTTTTTGCTGCGATACACCCATAAGGAGTGACTATCGCCATCTTCACAAAAAGACTAGCCAAACCATAGCAGAAATTTTTGATGCCTTTATTCTTCTTCCAAGGTTTGAATTAGTGCATCGCCCATAGCGCGACACCCCAAAAGAGTCATACCTGGAGACATGATATCTCCTGTGCGTAAACCACGCTGTAATATTAGCGACACCGCTTTTTCAACATGGTCTGCGGCAGTAGGTTGATTTAAGCCGTATCGTAACATCATTGCAGCACTTAATACCTGTGCCAAAGGGTTAGCTCGATCAAGTCCGGCAATATCTGGTGCTGAACCGTGGACAGGTTCATAAACTCCAGGAGCGGATGCACCCAAACTTGCTGATGGTAACATACCAATACTACCTGTCAACATGGCGGCGGCATCGGAAAGGATATCACCAAATAGGTTTCCGGTGACAATCGTGTCGAACTGTTTAGGGGCACGAACTAGTTGCATGGCGGCATTATCAACATACATGTGGGAAAGTTCAACATCTGGATATTCTTTACCAAGTTCGGTAATCCGACTTCTCCAAAGTTGCGACACATCCAAAACATTTGCTTTATCTACAGAACAAAGTTTTCCGGTGCGTTTTTGGGCTGCGGCAAAAGCGACTCTACCAATACGCTCAATTTCTGACTCGGTATAAGCCATTGTGTTGACACCGCGTTTTTCACCTGTTTCCGTCGTGAAAATGCCCCTGGGCTTACCGAAGTAGATACCACCAGTGAGTTCGCGCACCACCATGATATCAACGCCAGCAACGACCTCTTTTTTCAAAGTTGAAGCATCGATTAATTCCGGGATAATTTTCGCCGGACGTAAGTTCGCAAATAATTCCAAACCAGCACGCAGTCCGAGTAAACCACCTTCGGGACGTTGATGAGGGGGGAGGGAATCCCACTTGTAACCACCAATAGCTGCCAATAAAACGGCATCACTATTGCGACATATTTCTAGAGTTGTAGCAGGTAAAGGTTCGCCACTAGCATCAATTGCAGCACCACCAATAGGGGCTTCTTGAAAATTAAATCCAATATCAAACTTTTTCCCTACGACTTTAAGCACGTCTACGGCAACATTCATAATTTCCGGACCGATGCCATCGCCAGGTAGAAGGGTAATGCGGAATTGCTGCGTCATAGGGGATAATGATGATATTAATAAACCAACAAATTAAATATCATACCTAGGAAGATGCACATTTTATCGAGGCGGGTAACGAAAAATCAATGTTTGTTGGCACGATTTTCTGGAATTATGTGGATTACCGATGGTAGTAAAGAAACAATAATAACTAATCCGATGATTGGTAATAGATATTTATCTACTTGTTTTGCTGGCAACAGATTACCTAAAAAATAGCTTAGAGTTTTTACTAGTGCTTGAACATCTAAAGTAAATAAAGTTTAGCTAAATTGAATTACAGAATACGCATAAGATATCTTACATTTTGTAACTTTTCCGGTTCAAAAATAAAAATTAAGTTTAGTGGATAGGAAATGCAAAGATACTTGAAAGTGCTAGGACTATTCTGGAGTGCTGCGATCGCGGCGGAAATGGAGTACAGAGTCAATTTTATCCTAGCAACACTGAGTAGTATTGGTAACTTAGCTGGAAGTTTATTTGGTTTATTCCTATTTTACCGCAAAGGATATACCTTCAGTGGTTGGTCATGGACAGAAGCATTATTAGTTGTCGGTATTTTTACTCTTCTTCAAGGATTCTCAGCAACATTTTTAGCCCCAAATTTGAACCGGATAGTGCGCCATGTTCAAGAAGGTACCCTGGATTTTGTGCTGCTCAAACCAATCAAAAGTCAGTTTTGGTTATCTGTTCATACCCTTTCCCCCTGGGGATTACCAGATTTAATCTTTGGTGGAGTCACAATTGCCTATGCAGGTATCAGACTCGGATTGGGGATTAATAATTATTTAATTAGCTTGATCCCTTTGGGGTTTGGGGTAATAGTGCTTTACAGCCTATGGTTTATGCTTGGTGCTACGAGTATTTGGTTTGTGAAAATTTATAATGTAACTGAAGTATTGCGCGGATTGCTGGAAGCTGGTAGATATCCAATGATTGCCTATCCAACAGCATTTAGATTTTTCTTCACCTTCGTGATTCCCGTGGCATTTTTGACGACAGTTCCAGCCGAAGCAATGTTAGGTAGAAGTCAAACTATATGGTTTGTAGGTGCAGGTTTACTGGCTGTAATCTTGTTTTTATTTACATCCTGGTTTTGGCGTTTTGCACTGCGATTTTACACCAGTGCTTCCAGTTAGAGATGTGTTTTTCGAGTCCATATAAAATAATCAAAATATATGAGTCAAAGTTATTTAGAAATAGCCCAACAAGGTAAAAATAATTGGTGGCGCTACTTGTTGGGAATAATTTTAATTTTTTCCTTCTGGTTGATTATTGGTAGCATTGTCACCGCTATTTTTATTGGAATTATTTTTAACTTGCGTGGTTTATCACTTGCAGATGTAGAACAGCAGTTTGAAGGATTTCTCAAGAGTGCTTCTGTAGATTCATTTATTGCCATTAATCTCCAATTTATCTTTTTCGCTGTAGGCATATTTCTCGCAGTCAAATTACTTCACCAGCGTAAATTTCTGAGTTTAGTGAGTGCCGAATCAAAAATTAACTGGAAACGTTTATTTGCTGGATTTGGAGTCTGGTTTTTAATACAAGCCATTTTAATTGCGATCGGATTAATTACCGATTCCCAAAATTATCGATTTACTTTTAACCCCTCTCAGTGGTTTCCACTTTTAATTGCGGCACTAATTCTCACCCCAATTCAAACTTCCAGTGAGGAATTATTTTTTCGTGGTTATTTAATCCAGGGTTTAAGCTGTATTACTAAAAATAAATTTTTGTTAATAGTTATTACTGGTTTATTATTCATGTTCCCCCACCTGTTAAATCCAGAAGTCAAACGGGGAGCAATATTAATGGCAATCTACTATTTTAGTTTCGGGGCGCTTGCCACTTTTCTCACTCTCAAAGATAACCGCCTGGAACTTGCTTTAGGAATTCATGCGGCAAATAATCTCAGTTTAATTTTTATCAATACTGAAGATTCAGTAATTCCCACATCAGCAATCTGGACGGTAAAACAAACAAGTAATCCGGGATTAGATTTGTCAATATTTCTGATTCAAAGTGCAATTTTTTACTACATATTCTTTGGTAGAAAACAAAGTCGCAGTTAGCTCGCATCTCATGTCAGGTTGAATATTTATTATTAAGACTGACACGGAGACTTAGAGACGGGGGGACGCGGAGAAATTTTAATTGTCAGTGATTAGCCGAACATGCTCGCAAATCCATCAAAGTCAGATAAAAATTTAGGACAGGAGAATTTCACCTGTCCTTGAATAATTCCAAATTTAAATAATCTCTGACTCCGCCGTTTTATTCTTGGCTCTTTCGGCACGTGCTTCGGCTGAAGTCATTACCTCTTCCATATTTTCGAGCAATTCCCCAGGGAAGTTTTCTAATATTCGTGTTGACAAGGCAACTCTGCCTTTACCTTCATCAATATCGATAATTACTGCTTTAATATGTTGACCCATTTGGAAAACTTTTTCGAGATTATCGATAAATTTTTGGGTCACTTGCTTAATATGAAGTAAAGCACTAACACCATTTAAATCAACAAATATACCAAAAGGTTTGATACCTGTTACTTTTCCTTCCACAAGTTGACCAATTTCTAACATACTGAAACTAGCCGAGCGAGTTGCTAAACGTTGCGATAATATCAAGCGCTTATTGCTAGAATCAACTTCCAAAATCCCTGTAGTAAAAGTTTGTCCTTTTAATCCTTCTAAATTATCACGCTCAATCAGATGCGATCGCGGAATAAACCCCCGCAAACCAAATACTTCGACATTGACACCACCTTTATTTGCGCCAATTACCTTCGCCTGCACAGTTTGGCTGCCTTCCTGCATTTGTGCAAGTCTTTCCCAGATGTGGCGGATTTCTAACTGTCGGCGGGAAAGTGTAACTTGTCCTTCGGCATCCTGTTCACGGATAATCACGAACTCTAATGGTTCGTTGAGGGGTAACACCTCTGACAAGTTGATAATTGTTCTCAAAGAAGCCTCATCGCGTGGCAAAAAAGCCGATGCTTTACCGCCAATATCTACAAATGCACCATCGTGATCGATTTGGAAAACTTTACCATTTACCACTTGTCCTTTTTGGAATTGGTAATCGTGTTTTTCCAAAGCCTTAGCAAAATCGTCCATTGTAAATGACGAATCGGCTTTTTGAGAAAGTTTAGCTTCTGAATCCATGACTTTTGAATTTAATATTGATATTGAGTGGATGGTTATTAGTTATTGATGATTAGTTAATTTATAGGGGATATTAATGGGGATAGTAGGTGACAATTTAACTTACTAGTACAGTACGGCGGAAATGAAGCAACCATTCTCAAATGACAAAAAGCTTCTGAAATAAGCTTTATTCCTTCTGCCTTCTGCCTTCTTACTTCTGCCTTCACGTACTAGCTATTGACCTCTAAACCATTAATTATTATTAACTATTATCTCTGACCGGTTAACCATCACCCACGTTCCTAAGTTGTTCTACAAAGAGTTGTTGGGCTTTTTCCCAAGCATCACTAGCAGCTACTGGATTATAACTGGCGCGATGGTCGCAGAAAAATCCGTGTTCAGCTCCATCGTAGCGAAAGACACGATGGGGAATCTGATATTTTTGTAATTCCGCTTCGATTTGGTTGACTTCTGCCACCGGGATGCTGCCATCTTCCATCCCAAAGAAAGCATATAACGTCCCAGAAATATTTGGAGTCACGGAAAGAGTCGGATTACCCCCTCCTGGTGTCGCACTGGTAATACGTGCGCCATAAAATGAAGCAGTTGCCCGAATATCTGGTAAAGTAGCGGCAAGATATGCCACATGACCCCCAAAGCAAAAACCGATACAACCAAATCCATTTTGTTTGACATTTGGTCGAGTTTTTAAGTAATTAATCGCAGCTTGGATGTCGCTGAGGAGTTGCTGCGCTTGAGTTTGCCCCCAAGCATATTCCCTACCGACTTCCACATCGGCTGGGGTATAACCAGTTTCAAATCCAGGGGCTTGACGTTCAAAAAGCGCTGGTGCAATTGCTACATATCCCTCGCGGGCAATACGCTCGGTGACTTGACGAATGTGCGCGTTGACACCAAAAATTTCTTGTAATACGACTATACCTGGGTAAATACCAGGAGCTTTGGGCTGTGCCAGGTATGCTGAGATTGTTAATTCATCTTGCGAAACTTTAATGGTTGAAGTATCGATTGCACTGTCTGTCATAATAGTTTTTACTAGTACCGTGTGCTTATTAAATGCATAGTTATGCCAGTTATTCAGGGTTATCTCATGAAATTAGCAGTTTCTAGCACTTAGTGCCGAGAAATTTCTACTAGAACCATTCAAGGTATGGATGAAATACTTGACAAATATTTGACCAATAGTACATGAAACCGCTACGCGATCGCATAACGCTACTAGTCTCCAGGAGTACAGCTTAATGATTCAATTCCGCATTCAACCAGATAGTGAAATACCTGCATCAAACCAATTATTTAACCAAATTCGCTTTGCGATCGCATCTCGACAATATCCACCTGGATATAAGTTGCCAAGCACTCGCGCTTTAGCAATGCAAACTGGCTTACACCGCAATACTATCAGTAAAGTTTACCGCCAACTTGAAGAAGATGGTTTTGTCGAAAGTTTAGCTGGTTCGGGTATTTACGTTCGCGCCCAGGGGCATGAAGGTGGTAGTCGTCTGCGTTCGCCGATACTTGAACAGTATCCGCAAGCTTATAAAGTTGTGCAGCAAGCGCTGGATGATTTGCTCTCCCAAGGTTGTACTCTTTCCCAAGCTAGGGAGATATTTTTAGCGGAAATTGATTGGCGGTTACGATGTAGCGCCAGGGTACTGGTAGCTGTGCCGAAGCAGGATATTGGTGCGGGTGAGTTGATGATGGATGAACTCGAACAAGCCTTAAAAATTCCTGTCCAACTAGTTGCAACTGAAGAATTGGCTTCGGTGTTAGAACAAACATCATCGGCTACGGTTGTTACGAGTAGATATTTTATTCACGATGTGGAGGCGATCGCTGCTCCTAAGGCTGTGCGGGTAATACCTTTGGATATCCACGACTATGCGAAGGAAATTGCTATTGTCAAAGGTTTGCCGAAGGATAGCTGTATCGGAATTGTCAGTGTTAGTTCTGGTATTCTTCGGGCTACGGAAGTAATTATCCACGGGATTCGCGGTGATGAACTTTTAGTGATGACTTCCCAGCCAAAAGATACATATAAGTTGCACGCGATCGTCAAGCGAGCGCATATGATTTTTTGTAGTGATCAAAGTAGTTTTGCCGCAGTTCAAGGTGCGGTTCAGGTGGTGGTAGATGATATTATTCGTCCGCCAAAGTTGGTTCGTAGTGATAATTATATTGGTGAAAAATCAATTGGTTTATTACGACGCGAATTGGGTTTGGGCTAAGAAGGTAGGCGTATTCTTGTCCTACTTTTTCCTGAACCAGGGCAGGGGAAGAGTTTGTATCAAGTCTTTTGTGAAATGGCTGCTGGAGTTACTTGGAGAGTGGCTGTTGATTATTGGCTTCAATAGGTAATTATTAATGAATACTTGCTTTATCTCTCAATGGTTTGACTAGCTCCAAGAGGTGCGATCGCTCTTGGCTAATTCAATATTGTGAATATAGTATTACAGGGAGAAAATTGATTGCAAAAAGTCGGTTTTTCTGATACTATTGATTTAAGTTGAAGTTTTTTAAAATGGGAATATAAGCGAAATTTTTACAGTAGCTTACATCCGATTATATTAGAAATTAGTTTAATTTTCTCACATTTTCATCCCTTTTCATCCAAAAACAAAAAAATCTTACAAAACAATACAATAGCCAAAAAGAACATCATCATTTCCCATGTGGAAAAAGTTGAAAAAATGCCTGTGATAAAGCCTCTGGGTATGTCTCGACTGGGAAAAATCAAATTAAGCAATAGCCGTCAAAACTGTAAATAGCAACACTACAATTACTTTACAGCAAGTGACAAAATACGAGCGATCGCAATTCAGTGGTTCAAGGTGGCAGAACTGACTAAAAAATTAAAACTAAAGTTGGTTTTTGACCTTTCTAATCGCGATCGTGGTTTCATAAAAAAATCAACTTAAATTCCTTTTTCTGCCCTTCCCCAATTATTCACCGAGGAGCGAACACAAACATGGGAATCCATCTACCCCAAGCAATAGAAATCGGTAAATACTTAGTCACACAAAGACTCAAAGGACGTAAACGCTTTCCTCTAATTTTGATGCTGGAACCACTATTTAGGTGCAACTTAGCATGTACAGGCTGTGGCAAAATTCAACATCCACCGGAAATACTCAAACAAAACCTTTCCCCAGAAGAATGCTTTCAAGCCGTTGAAGAATGCGGAGCGCCAGTTGTTTCCATCCCTGGAGGAGAACCATTATTGCATCCCCAAATCGATGAAATTGTCAGGGGATTAGTGGCGCGTAAAAAATTCGTATACCTATGTAGCAATGGTTTGTTATTAGAAAAAAGCTTGCATAAATTTGAACCATCCCCTTACCTAACTTTTACAGTTCATCTTGATGGAATGCGTGAGAAACATGACGAATGTGTAGATAGAAAGGGTGTTTTCGATACAGCCATCAAAGCCATCCAAGCAGCCAAAGCCCAAGGCTTTCGAGTTGCAATTAACACCACAGTATTCGATGGTACGAAACCAGAAGAAATGCAAGAATTCTTCGACTTCGTCACCAGTCTAGGCATCGACGGCATGACCATATCTCCAGGATATAACTACGAATGGGCACCCGACCAAGATCATTTCCTTAAACGCGAACAAACCAAAGCTCTATTCCGGGAAATTCTTGCACCCTTCAAAGCTGGTAATAAAAAATGGGACTTTAATAACAGTCCTTTATTCCTTGATTTTCTCACAGGAGAAAAAGACTACGAATGTACACCTTGGGGAAGTCCTAGTTACAGTGTTTTAGGCTGGCAAAAACCCTGTTATTTGCTGAATGAAGGACATTACAAAAGCTTCCAAGAATTACTCGATAAAACCGACTGGAGTGAATATGGACACAAGAGCGGTAATCCCAAATGCTCAGACTGTATGGTTCATTGCGGTTACGAACCCACTGCGGCGATTGATGCCATGCAACCGGCAAATATTGGGCGTTCGATGAAAGCATTGTGGGGAGGTTAAAGGAGAAAAATACGGAGATGCAAGTGATTATTTTTGATACGATAATTATAGTATCCTAGTTTTGAGCTTTTGCGATCGCACTCGATACTGCACAGATATTGGCGATGGCGATCGCATATTACCCCGATTTCCAGACTGAGAATTAGTTTTGTAAAGATAAATACAAAACATACCAGTTAATCATTGAAAAAAAACAACATAGCAGTAGAATATTTAGCGGATTAGCAGCAGAAACGCAATGTTCAAATTCGTGAAAGTGGCTAATATTCAGCTAATCATTTCCAAGGAAAACCGCAAGTCATGTCTCAACAGCCTTTCTCCCCCTCTACAATTGCAACTGACGCTAAGGCACCGACTTTAAAACGACTGCGACAGATGGCACGCTTACTCGATCGCGCTATTGTAATTCCAGGTACAGAAGTTGGTATCGGTTTAGACCCTATCCTCGGATTAGTTCCTGGGGGTGGTGACTTTTTGGGTGTAATGCTTTCTGCCTATATTGTCTTGGAATCGGCAAGACTCGGTGCCCCTCGTTCTACCTTGAGTAGAATGGTTTTGAATATTATTGTTGATGGAGTTGTAGGCGCAGTTCCTGTATTCGGAGACTTTTTTGATTTCGCTTGGACTGCCAATACTCGTAATATCAGGTTACTAGAAGACTATTTAAAGTTTCCAGGACAGCGTCGAAAAGCTGATTGGTGGTTTATTGCTGGGATAATGCTCGTGTTATTAGTGCTTGCGATCGCTTTAGTCGCATTACCAGTTATATTACTGAGAGCTTTTGTATCACTTTTTGCTGGCGGTTAATTGCCGAAATATTCTCAATATTTATTTTCAAAATCTAAAATGAAAGATTGGTGGCAGCTGAACTTTCCGAATGGACGGCAGAGTTTAACTATTACAGATGCAAACGGTTATCCCGTCAAAATTGCCTACGGTGAAGTTGGTATAGGAAAACCATTATTTTTATTACATGGTATTGGTAGTTGGAGCTACAATTGGCGCAACAGCATCAAACCACTATCAAAGTATTTTCGAGTTATTTGTTTTGATGCGAAAGGGTATGGTTTTTCGGAAAAACCCGTATCGCGTCGAGAATCGGAAGGACATCAAGTGATAGAATTTGCGCGAATTATTCAGGCATTAGCGAATGAACCTGTTGTAATTTTAGCAGAATCCCTCGGTGCATTAACAGCACTGGCGTTGGCACAGGAAAAAGCTGATTTAATTGCGAGGTTAACGGTAATTAATGTCCCTATTTTCGCCAATAAATTACCCCATTGGGGAATGTCTTTGCTGTCACAAACACCACTGGAATTAATCCAAACTATAGATACTTTACGTCTTTCCTATTTGTTTGCACCTCTAGTTCGGGAAGTGATGGCAATAGAACGTCGTAGTGTATTATATGATCCATCAAGCTTAACGGCGGAAGATGTGTATTGGATAACCTATCCATATATAGAATTTTCAGGAACCTTAACAAAGGTTGCCGAAGAATTAAAAATTGCCACGCAAGAAATTGAATCAGCGCAAAAAAATCAACCAAATTGGTTAAGTAAAATTCAACTGAATCTGAGTAAAATTCACACTCCCACATTAATTATGTGGGGAAAACATGATACTTGGTTCCCTGCTAGTGATGGGGAAAAGCTACACAAACATATTCCTAATTCGCGTTTGCAAATAATTAATGAATGTGGACATGATGCATCATCAGGCGCATCGCTAGCTATCAATACAAATGTGTTGAATTTCCTCAAAGATACGCAATTTGTGTGATTTTCAAAAATCTGCGAATACCTATCAAATATATATCCCCAATTCCCAGAATTTTGGGATATAGGGAATATAAACACTAAATCTTCATCCTAAATCATGCAACGTCCTACCATATATATTACCATCACAAATCATGGATTTGGTCATGCGACTCGCACTGCATCGGTAGCCGCGACAATTCAACAACTATTACCTGAAGTTCTCCTAATTATCACCACAACTGCACCCCGATGGTTATTAGAATGCTATATCGAAGGAGATTTTATTCACCGTCAGCGTGCGTATGATTTAGGAGTAGTACAAGCTGATAGTTTAAAGATGGATAAAGCCGCAACCCTCGAAAAGCTATTAGAAATTCAAAAAAAGCAAAACTCAATTATTGCTGCGGAACTAGATTTTATTCAACAAAATCGTGTGGATTTAATCTTAGGAGATATCCCTTTCCTAGCACCAGTGATTGCTCAAAAAGCCAATATTCCTTGCTGGATGATTAGTAATTTTTCCTGGGATTTTATTTATCGAGATTGGGGTGGTGATTTTGTTGCTGTTGCCGATTGGATTAGCGAATGTTACAGTATGTACCCTGGAGTCACCCCAGAGAAATATCTTACCTTCCGTCTTCCTTTATACACACCAATGCCAGCATTTCCCAACATTACTGACATTGGTTTAACAGGTGGCTCCCCTCGCTACTCAGAAGCGGAAATTCGCTCTATTTGGAACATCAATACAGCTAAAGAAAAAACGATTTTACTTACCTTTGGTGGATTAGGATTACAGCAAATTCCCTACCATAACCTCAAACAATTCCCCGATTGGCAATTTATTACCTTCGATGCATCAGCACCAGATTTACCCAACTTACTCAAAATTGCTGATAGAAAATGTCGTCCTGTAGATTTAATGCCCATTTGCAGTCGAGTCGTATCTAAACCTGGCTTTGGTACTTTTGCGGAAGCAACTAAACTTGATTTACCAATCGTTTCCGTGACTCGCGATGACTTTGCGGAAGCTGCATACCTACTCGAAGGAATTGCGAACTATAACCAACATCAAATTCTCACACCTCAGGAATTTTTCGATGGGAATTGGGATTTTCTCAATCAACCACTGCAAAAACCCCGACAAACAGAACCTATTGCTAAAGATGGTAATGAATTCATCGCTGCAAAAGTCATGGAATTTTTCAATTAATTGCAATTAGTTAACTAAATCATGAGTAAATACTAAATTGCTAGTAAAGTTTAATTTCAACATCTTGCCATCTTCAAGATTAGTGTTAACTTAATATATAGAGCCACAAAGGTTCTATGGCAGATACAACAGCCAGTCAAGTTAACTAGTGAATTCATTGAAGAGGTCAAAAAGCTGTTTTATTCATCTGTCTCCCAAACTAACAACGCCCAACTTAATAGCTGAAATTTCCTCATACTAATAAATGGGGGCAATGCAAATAATTGTTCATCAACAGGATGCAATTATTGATAAATGCAACCCCGTAGGGAATATTCCATGAGAGGAAATTAATTAAGCTAGTCCGAGTCTGGGTGTTGTTGTTTTAAGAAGTAATTAAATTAAGTAGTCAATACAATCTTAAATAAAATTAAAAATTAAACTTAATCTACCAACCGAAAAACTTCCTAACATCAGTTACTAACTGTTGTAGCATTTGCGGTAAATTGCTGATTTTTTGTATAAGTGTTTCCGGACTAAATCCAAAAAATACTAAAATAATTCCAATTACAAAAATTGCGATCGCGGCACCAATTACTGTATTTAAAACATTCAGTAAAGCTTTGAAAATCAGCCATACAACTATTAATTGAGCGATTAAAAAAATTAAGTTAGTTGACATAATATTACCTTCAATATTCAGAGAATCAAAAGTTGTCAAATCTGAATCCTAACTTCTGATCTTAATTCAGACAAAAAAATCTTTCAGTGCTGGTCAATACTCTTCTATAAATGAGAGAATAAACTTAAAGTCATCAGTCAAGTGAATCTTCTAGACTAATGACTAATCATTATATAGTCAATGAAAATTTTTCTAAATGACTCACTATCAAAAATTACTCAGAGTTTCTACTAATGGCAAATCGCTATACAATATTACATCAAAGATTGCCGAAATAGTAGCAGAATCAGGAGTACAAACAGGACTATGCACACTATTTTTACGTCATACATCAGCTAGTTTAATTATCCAAGAAAATGCTGATCCAGATGTGCTACTTGATTTAGCCAACTTTATGGCAAAACTAGTTCCAGAATCAGCAAAATATATCCACGATGCCGAAGGTAGTGACGATATGCCAGCACATATCCGTACTTCCTTAACCCATACTTCCGAACATATTCCCATTAACAAAGGGCATCTAGTTTTAGGCACATGGCAGGATATTTATGTTTGGGAACATCGACAGCATAACCACACTAGAGAATTAGTAGTTCATATTTCTGGATAAAAATTCTGATGACGAATATTCAGTAACACTTAAATTTTGGGAAAATCCGGTTTGATTGTTATTTGAGTTCTCAAAAAATTCTCGCTAATATCCTCAATGATGAGAAGAAGTTGAGGATATTGGTTGTCTCTATTTAATTTTCAATATTTAATTAAATTGGAAAGAATAAATCACCAAAGCGTAGAAAACTACTGAAAAATATTGACACAAGTAAAAATTAAATGTTTCAATTTACTCAGCATTCAAGTACATCTAGCTATCTTCTACTACCCCGGTGTTTTTAGAACGGATAATTCCGCCAAAAGTACAAAAGTAAAGGGTTTGGTAATAGTATCTCTCTTATATTCGACGTGCCGTATCCTGTTACACAGTTTTCCCAAAAGTTTCTCAATCAAAAATTATCTATTTGTGATGCATAATCAACCAAGGGCAATATCGAGAAACATCATGACTACAAAACCCACCATCACACCTATTGTTCCTTCTTTTTCTAAGCCTTGGCGATGGGATTCTGGAATAATTTCATCACTAATCACAAATAACATTGCCCCTGCTGCAAATGCCATTGCCAAAGGTAAAACAGAATTGGCAATATTAACTAATCCAATGCCAATTAAACCACCGATTGGTTCGACTAATCCTGTGAGGAATGATATCCAAATTGCATAGCTGGCAGAATATTTTTCGGCGACTAATGAAAGAGCAACCACTAAACCTTCGGGAATATTTTGCAAACCAATACCCAAAGCCACAGGAATACCATCGCTAATATTATTATTCCCAAAATTGACCCCTACAGCCAAGCCTTCAGGAAAATTGTGAATTGTAATTGCAGCAATAAATAACCAAATTCGCTTGACATTACCGCCTCGACAATTTTCTTTGCCTTTAAAGAAATGTTCGTGGGGCATCAGTCGATGGGCAAGTTGCAAAAATAGCCCTCCCAGCAAAATACCAACAACCATGATTAACGCAGAATTAGTCTGAGAGACACCTAGAGACTGGGCAGCAGCTGTTCCTGGTACTATCAATGAAAATGATGTTGCAGCTAGCATCACTCCTCCACCAAACCCTAGCATTATCCCTTGCACACGTTGCGTCAAATTAATTGGTAATAGTATCGGCAATGCACCGATAACTGTAGCCATTCCGGCACTGAAGCTGGCAATTGCACCGATCGCAAGATTTTCCATGTACTATCTATTAAGCTTGGGGTAGTTTTTCTCTCTTAATCATACTCGTAATGACTATGATTTTTCAGAGATCAATTATGTTCTTTAAATAGTATTTCTGTGTCGCTTCGTACCGTTTTACCAAATAAAAGGAATTAAACGGGCGCTATTTTTTTGGTATTCTGCATATTCTGGATATTTGCTAGACATTGACTTTTCCTTTTGGATGATGCGCGGTATGTACTGAATCGCAATCACTACAGGTAAAATATATGCCCAAATGGAGCCAGCAATCACGCTAAAACTGGAATAGCGCATCAAGTCACCGAAGTAGTTGATATTACGCGAAAATCTCCAAATATTATCGTTGACTAATTGTTGTCCAAGTTCCTTTGCAGTCAGTTTTTGAATATCTGCGGCTGTATTAATTAACGTTCCGAAAATATACAAAGGTAGTGCGATTAACACCTCTGTTATTAATAGTGGATTCGGGTTGATAAAAGCAAAATAACCTGGTAGTGCATAAAAAGCGCCGACAAATACAAAAGCGAAAATAAACGCAGCCAATCCTACAGGTTCACTAAATAATTTTTTTCGGGGAGGGAAAAACCACTGTTCCAACAACCACCAAATACAGTAGCCAATATGCAAACACAGATAAATAGCTTGCCGCATATCTTTAATACCAAAGACAAGAGCGAAGCCAATGAGAATAATGATGGTGAAAAATTTGGCGATGTTAATTGCGGTTAAGGCTGTCCATCCACTTTTCTCTGTTTTGGCTATATTTTGCATGAGCTAATCCATTTCGGAATTGTAATACTAAGCACTTACCTGAATATTCTACAGCTGGCGATTCACCAAAGTCGTGCTAGCTTGATCAACAGGCATTAAAATAACTTCATTAATATTCACATGTGGGGGACGGGTGGCACAGAAAAAGATGACATCCGCAATATCATCAGGGGTAAGGGGAGTTAATCCTTGATAAACTTTGTCTGCCTTTTGATTATCCCCATGAAAACGCACATTACTAAATTCTGTTTCTACCATACCTGGGTCAACAGAAGTTACTCGAACTTGCGTACCAATTAAATCCAGCTTTAAACCTTCAGAAATCGACTTGACAGCTGCTTTTGTGCCGCAATAAACATTACCACCCGGATATGTTTGATGTCCGGCAATGGAACCGATGTTAATAATATGACCTTGATTGCGCTGCACCATTCCCGGTAAAACGTGGCGAGTTACATACAGTAAGCCCTTAATATTAGTATCAATCATTTCCTCCCAGTCTTGAAAATCACCTTCGTGGAGTTTATCTAAACCGCGACTGAGACCAGCATTATTAATCAGGATATCAATATTTGACCAATTGGGGGGAAGATGAGAAATAGCAGACTCAACCGCCATGCGATCGCGTACATCTAACTGAATTAAATGTACATTAGTAGGTTGAATATGCAAATTTTCGACAATTTGCTGCAATTTCTCGATTCGTCGTGCAGCCAAAATCAATCTGGCTCCAGCTTGAGCAAAGTATTTCACACAAGCTGCACCAATACCGCTACTAGCACCTGTAATTAATACAATTTTATCCATATTTGTATTTGTCAAATAATATCTTTCTTCCCTGATAGATAGTATCTGGAGTTAACCCCAAACTTAAAGTTAAAATAAGCCAACCTGTCAAAACCGAAATGCCATGACTGCCATTACTATCAACTTTAATAATGTAGTCAAGCTGAACGATGAACAATTTTATCAACTGTGTCGAGACAATCCCGAACTAAAATTTGAGCGCAATCAAGCGGGAGAAGTAATAATCATGCCACCCACAGGAGGAGAAACAGGGAAACGCAATGCCAAACTCACCACGTGGTTTGTTCTGTGGAACGAACACAGCGAACTCGGAGAAGTATTTGACTCATCAACTTGCTTTAAACTTCCCAATGGAGGAAATCGCTCCCCTGATGTGTCATGGGTACAGCAAGAACGCTGGAATACACTTACAGAAGCAGAGCGAGAGAAATTTCCCCCCATTGCTCCCGACTTTGTATTGGAATTGATGTCTCCATCGGATAGTTTAAATGAAACCCAAGCCAAAATGGACGAATATATGGCAGCAAAAGTCAGATTGGGTTGGTTAATTGATCGTAAAAATCGTCGCGTAGAAATCTATCGTTTGGGGCAAGAAGTCGAAATATTAGATTTTCCGGCAACATTATCAGGAGAAGAGGTGTTACCAGGGTTTGTATTGGATATGGGACTGGTGTGGTGATGACAACTTCACCAATCCTAATCTTGATTCTCTACTTCACTATTTGTACTCGTTGTGTCACCATTGTTGTACCATCACTACGCATAATTACTGCGGAAACCCAACGACTACCAGGAGTTGCAGGAGCTTTACCAACTTTAAATAATCCCCCTGCCGAGAGCAATTCCAGATTCACCGAAGTGGGAGCCAGGTATTTTTCCGGCTTTACAGGTTCTTCCAAAGCTGCCCCTAAAAGATAATCTTCCCCCAGGGGTTCTTGAACGATCGCATCAAAACTGTATAGTTGTCCTACCTTCACTTGTTGGGGTAATTTAATATCAAGCTGAGGTGGTTTTGCCCCGGTGGTTAACTGAGTTCGTTCGGATAATATATCCTGTTGGATAATTTGCGAACCAGAGATGCGCTGACGCGAGCGGATTGTCGTGTTGAGTCCTAAATTCTGACTGTTTGCCGAAGCCAAACCGGAAATTTGGGTTACAGTTTCGGCAATGGTGATATTACCTTGAGTTTTCCAAGATTGTAGCTGGGTACTGTAGCGCAATTTGGGGTAGCGCTGCCAAAGCGATACTAAAGCCTTTTCCATATTCGGGCGTGTCAAACCATCGCCATGGATAAAATTTGGACTATAGTATTGCATTACAGTTTTGACATCGCCTTTACTGGCGGCGGCATCAATTTGTGCAAGAAGATTTTTGAGTGCAGGAGGAGCATTAGCAGGTGTGCTGGCGTGAACACATTGCCAGCCAGTAATGAAACTGAGGGCAAGTAGACAGAAAGTTAACTTGCGGTTGACTCTGACTACATGGGAGCGTCTTAGTAATAAATTAATCAAGTTAGACATTGCTGATACGTTGAATATTTAACTACAGAAAACTGTGAATTTGTTTTATCTTAATTAAGCTAGCGAGAAAACGCGGAATTTTGATGGTTGATACACCGATACGATTATTAATTGCAGCAAGCGGTACGGGAGGACACCTGTTTCCGGCGATCGCACTGGCACAGAAATTGCCAGAATATCAAATAGAATGGCTGGGTGTTCCTGATCGATTAGAAACGCAACTAGTTCCCAAACAGTATAAGCTGAATACCATATCTGTTGAAGGATTTCAAAAAGGTTTTGGAATTTCGTCGCTGCTGACATTGGGTAAACTCGTTGCTGCGGTTCTGGAAGTACGTAAATTACTGAAACAGGGTAAATTTAATGGCGTTTTTACTACAGGTGGTTATATTGCTGGACCATCGGTAATTGCCGCGCGATCGCTTGGTCTACCTGTAATTCTCCACGAATCAAATGCTTTACCCGGTAAAGTTACCCGTTTTTTCGGTCCCTGGTGTGATGCGGTAGCTGTTGGTTTTGAGGCGGCGGCAAAATACTTACCCAAAGCAAAGGTAATTTATACTAGCACTCCGGTAAGAAGTCAGTTTTTAGATGAGCAAATTGGGGAGACTTTAGATTTATCGATTCCCCCAGAAGCGCCGCTAATTGTCGTCTTTGGTGGTAGCCAAGGGGCTGTGGCAATTAATAAACTGGTGCGGAACTGTGCCCCTACCTGGTTTGAAGCGGGTGCATATGTGGTGCATATTACTGGGGATAAAGACCCGGAAGCGGAGAGTTTAACACATCAGCAGTATATCAGTTTACCTTTCTATGAGAATATGGCGGCGTTATTACGTAGAGCAAATTTAGCCATAAGTCGTTCTGGCGCAGGGAGCTTGACGGAATTAGCTGTATGTGGGACTCCAGCAATTTTGATACCTTACCCCTTTGCGGCGGAAGACCATCAAACCTATAATGCTAATGTATTTACTGCTGTGAAGGCTGCTTTGTTGTTTAAACAAGCGGAATTGACAGAGGAGATTTTAGGAAGTGAAGTTTTGCGTTTATTAAAGTCACCCAATGAGTTACCAAAAATGGGTGAAAATGCGAAAACGGTAGCTTTAACTGATAGTGCGGAAAGATTAGCTAAGTTATTGCGGGAAGTGTTGGAAAGCTAGAGAGGTACAAAGTCGGGGTGTAAGTTTTTTGGATATCTGCACCCCGTAAGCCGATTTCATAATGATTATTTTTCTTTGTGCGTAGATTTTAAAACATGGAATAATTAAGTATAAGTACAATGTACGTATTATACTTTGTATTATAATATCTCCTGATATGGTATGGAACTATTTTCCACATACATAACGTCTTTTGGCTTGATGATATTGGAAGATTTAAATTTTTATTTGTTTTTATTTGTATGAATCATAAAATTATTATAAAGTCATACTGACTTTTTTAGTTTTTGGTCACAAAGTAATAATAAATAAATTAATTTATTTACTATTACTTAATAGATAATCTGATTGTCTAGCCTTTCCTCGTAAGCTGTATTGAGTCTGTCTAATTATCAATTATTCATGATGTGATATTTTTTTATTTGCGCGTGTAAATATGTTAAACATTTTTATTTTTACGATAAAACCTGAATTTTCATGAAACTAAATAACCTTTGTTTACTCTTTATATTATTATTTCTAGTTCTAATTGCTTGTGAAAATTTCGTAGCTGCACAAACTTTATTAAATACTCATTTACCAAAACAAATCCAATTAAGAATCAGAACTAATGTTCCTCCAATCGGCGATTATCAGTCTGGAATGATACCTTGGGGCGGGTTCTGTAGTGTTTTTAGTGATGAGTTAGAAGCGGAATTAAAAATAAAAGTAAACAAAAATAAAGTTCAAAATGACTATATTCTTTTTGGAAACAATGACTCTATTAATAGGTTTGATGGTCTGATAACTGAAAATCAGAATAATAAATACGATATACAGTGTGGCTCCAACTCTAAACATATTTTTGATATACTTGACCATAAATATAAGAATGGGATTGCTATCTCAGATGTATTTCATACGACACGTATAAAAATCCTTCTAAGAAAAGAGAAATTAGATGAAATAAAGCAACAAAATAAAGGTGAAGAAAAATTATTAGAAGCAATCAAAAGTAAGATCGCAATAGGAGTTATGAAACAAACAACAACGGCAGCAGAATTAAAAAATGCAGAATACAATATTAATGAATATGAAAAAAGTGAAAACATGATACGTGACCTAAAGATAGGTGATAAAATTCAAGCATTTGGTAGTGATGGGATCATCTTGCGTTCACTTCAAAAAGAACTCCAAAAATCAAACGATTATAAAAATATATCTTTTGTAATATATCCAGAAAATAATAAAAATTTACCAGGTACTCGAGAACAGGAGTATATTATCGCTATATCGAAAGTAGGTGAGAGTAAAGACTATTATAAATATTTAAAAAATGCTACTGACAAAATATTACGACAATCCCCGTTAAAAGATATTGAAAAACAAAAATTGATAGATTATGAATATAATAGTATACATCCATATATATTGGTAACTATATTAATAGTAATCTTATTCTTACTCATATTTGCAGCAATTATCATAATGCGGACTAATCTACCTAATAGAATAAATCGATTTGTAGTTAGAAGAATTTTTAGACAAAACACAAATTAATAATATAGTTTTAATTACACTCTATTTATCAAACCAAAATTAAAACATAAATTGCTAAGGAACGAGAATTTAACTAACATGTAATTTTGCTCGAATATGAAATGGTGCGTTACGCTCCGCTTACACACCCTACTTTTGTATTTTAATTTAATCTACTTCCTAAATGAAAATAATCATCTTCGTAATTGCAAAAACATAAACTTGGAGCATAAAAAATGAATTTAAAGACCATTAATATTGCTGTTGCAGGTCATACGAATACAGGTAAAACCACTCTAATTAGAACTTTAATGAAACAAACTGTAGGTAAAATAGGAGATTATGCAAATGTTACACAAATAGGAGAGCTTTATTATTTTGACGGTTTACAAGCGACATTTATAGACACTCCAGGTTTTCAACAAGCTGGAACTATTAATATGTTTTTCGAGCTTTCACGTACAAACCCTGAGCTAAAGATGCCAAATGATTTGAAATCAAAACTCAGCTATGATTTGAGTGCTGTAGAAGCATTAAATAAAAGTGATGTTGTTATTTATGTTGCTAGTCTCAGTAATGTTCCTGATGGTAGCCACAAAGAAGAAATATCTATAGTAAAAAGAATATGTCCAAAGGTCGTAGGAGTTTTAAATCAATACAACAGGCAGTCAAAAGCAAGTAATAAACAAGACCTAGAAAATCGTATTTGTCAGTGGATAAATATATTTAAAGAACAATCTATTGAACAGACTATTGTATTTGATGCTCATTGGGATAATCCATCAAAAGTCAATCAACTCTATGAAAGTATTTTATTAATTCTTGATAATGAACATAAAAATATTTTTTCTGAAGGACTAGAGCGATTTAAAAAACGACAACTAGAAATAAGAAGAGAAGTATGTAAAATCCTCGCATCTTTTATTATTAATTTTAAAGAACAAGCAGATATTACTGTACCAAAAAGTAATTTTAATAAGGAAGAAGAAATTAAAAAAATAGCAAAAAAAATAGATGATTGGCTCACGGAATTAGTGTTTGAAATTTGTAGCATTTACGAAATTAATGCTGAATATCCAACAATTCCTGTTGATGAATTATTAGTTGAAGTAAAACGGATTCGTAATTACAAAGAGAATATTAGTATTACTTCAGGAGCAGCAGGAATTTTTGGTGCTGTCGCTGGTTTTGTTGGAGGTATTGTTGGGGCTGTAGTAGGAGTAATGATTCCAGGAAGTCTAGTAAATGCTGTGACAGCAGAAATGCAAATTGGAGCTACTCTCGGAGCAGCTATAGGCAGTTTAGCTATTTTCTCGGATGACAATGATATGATCACCCTTAGAATAAGTGAAAAAGAAATAGAAACTTTAATTTTTACAGGTATAGCTATTATTTGGGGATTATCTAACAATGGTTATGGACGAGATCGAGACCTTTCAATAAGTGAAAGTAAAGATATTATCTGTCGCATACAAAATTTATCACACAATCGAATTAATTTATTAAATGCGAATAAAGTAGACATCATAGAATATTCTGAAAAGATTCTTGATATTTTAGAGGGAGATATAGAATAGCTCAGTAGATAGAGATTGATATGGGAGATAAAATATCTGGCGATACAAACTATGGTTTTATTTTCAGGCAAATTTGCTTGTCAATCCTTAACTCTACCTTAAAACAATCATTGTTCAGTTACATCATTTGGAATCAACGATGGCCGAAGAAATATCTCTTAATGTATGGAATTATAAGCCTTGGTGGTGTCAACCTTGGTCTATCTTACTTACTACTGTGGCTATCATTAGCACTAGCTGGTTAATATTTAAAATTATCTGGTTAACCATCATTGTCGCGATTCCTGTATTAACTTGGATGATATTTTTTATATTCATTTATCCAAAATTAATCGCTAGTAGTGGTATTTTAAACACTGATGAATCAGAAATTAAAAACTAATATTTAATTAATAGTTTTTGTGTGGGTTTGATATTTCCAACTTCTTGGAGAGACTGAGAATTTTGTATTTAACAAACTTACCTTGATTCTCTCTGGTGATCGATTTTCCCATCAGCTAAACTTCTTTCAATTGCACCTTCTGTAGCTAATTGTCCTAACGCACCAGTAACCATTAATTTTGGCAAGCTTTCGATATCTTTTAATCGTGTCAATCGACTTTCTCCTGTAGAAATATCGCGATGGACAACAACAACTGAGGGTACAATATCAGATCCAAATGCATCCAGTAAAGCTGGATTATGGGTAGTGACTAAAATATCAATTTCGCGTTTTCTGCCAATTTCATGCAGCATTCTCGCTAACAATTCCGTACGGGAAGGATGTAAACCGTTATCAACATCTTCAAGGACTAATTGACTACGTTCTGGTATAGTTAATAATGCGGTAACGATCGCAATAAATCTCAGTGTACCATCAGACATACTGCGGGCATCAATTTCTTGAATTTGCCCATTTACCCACTCTTCCTCGCAATATAACATTGCATCACTAGCATATCTACCAACACGTTCTGCCCAAACTTTTAAAATATTTCCCGCAGGCAAACCACGTGCATATTCTGAAAGTGTATTTTCTACTTCATCTTGTTTGCGTGATGAGAGTCCAGCAATCACACCTGCTAAATTAGAAGCATCACTTTCCAAAGTTTTTGCAAGTCGTGAAAAACCCCGCATTTTTGCGGGAATGGGATTTAATACATAGATTTTTTCGAGATTAGCAATCACATGATTGACTTCCGAAACATTATCGAGGACATATGTATTTTTAAAATACGTCAAAATTGATTTATCGTTATTCGGTAAAGTCCAACGGGCATTTTTATAATGCGTAGAAATTTTGAGAATATTTTCCCGTGCATCCTTAGAATCTATATAACTATTCACAAAATCCCGTTCAAAGATTACTGTTTTTTGATCACGTTGATACTCGCGACAAGTAATTTTTTCCTCCAGGATGCTAGCATCGGGTTTTGTTTCTACCGTTACCGCATATAAATAATCTATTTGCTCCCCTTCACCCTCAACTGCTGCTTTGATTGTAAATTCAGATTCGGGTTTAAGTGCAGCCCAGCTAATACCACCACGAATGGGAGGAAGTATTTTATCTCCTGCTAGTGCCGTTTCGATGGGATGTCCGTCAACTATACGTTTCAAAAATTCAAATGCTTCGACAAGATTCGATTTACCACTAGCATTTGTACCTATTAAAACCGTTAGTGGGTAAAGCGGTAATTCCGCATAACGAAAACTTTTCCAGTTCTTTAGAAAGAGTCGCTTGAGCATACCCACTTCAAAATATATATTATTTCCTTATTGTAATTCTCCTCTGATTTATGAATTAAAACATCTGGGTTTTCCTCAAGCTTGATTGTATTTTCTCAATTTTTATCAAAGCTTTCTAAGGTTTCTAGTTGGAAACTACCTGCACGCCAACTATCAGCTACGTCTTTAATAAAACTAGCTAACGGTATCGCCACTAACAATCCAATAATTCCGCCAAGTTTTGCTCCAATTAATAAGGAAATAACTACCCATACAGGATTTAAACCAGTTAAATTACCGAGAATTCTGGGAGCCACAAAGTTAGAATTAATTTGGTCGATTCCCACCGCAACAGTTAATACCTCTACACCTAACCAAAAATTCTGTAAACCGATTAATAATGAGACAAGTAAAATACCGATCGCAGTACCAAAAGGAAAGAGAGAAAAGAAACCAATCGTCAGTCCAAATAACAAAGCTAAAGGGACTTTAAGTAATAAAAAGATTAGTATTAATATGACTGCAAGAATTGCCCCTAATGATGCTTGACCGATAAAATAATTCTGAAAATCTTCACGGAGTAATTGTCTGACTGGGGTGCTGATATGGGAGGGAACCCATTGAAAAATACCATCCCAAAGTTTGTCGCCATTCAGTACCATATAAATTGTTAATACAACTGTTAGTAGTACATTTACTAAAGTTCCAATTGTATCAACAGCAATGCTCAAAATGCGACCTGTAAATGTTTGTAATTG
Source organism: Calothrix sp. UHCC 0171 (assembly GCF_034931845.1). Taxonomy (NCBI): domain Bacteria; kingdom Bacillati; phylum Cyanobacteriota; class Cyanophyceae; order Nostocales; family Calotrichaceae; genus Calothrix; species Calothrix sp. UHCC 0171. Next base: position 150,205 of record NZ_JAYGHN010000001.1, on the reverse strand, counting down.
ACTAGATAAACGCTCGACTACTTGAGTAATTAAACTACCGATATTTATTGGTAGCTCCTGCTGATTCAGTGCCCAATATTGAAAAGCTTGGAGTTGTTGTGAACCCGAATTAATCCAAGTCGGTAAAACATTGGCAAGTTCATAAATTTGTTCCAGAATCAGAGGCACAAGCGTTATACCTAAAGCGACAACTAAAACAATAGTTAGTAATAATGCTCCAGCGATCGCTAATTTTCTTTTTATTCCTTGACTTTGGAAAAACTCAATTGGATAGTCAAGAATAAATGCAAGTAATATTGCAGCAATAAAAATATTAACTAACGGTTGAAAATACTGAACTACTTGTAGGAATACCCAACCATTAAGAATGGCAAGGGGAAAAGCGATTCCAATACTTAACCATTGAGGTAATTTGGGAACTTGCATCGTGAATTTGAGTATTTAGTTAGGAGTGGCGAATTAATAATTATGTGGTTTTAGTTTCTCGTTCTCTAAGGATAAAATCTTGTAAAATTCTTTGATGTACTGGTCCCAAAAGTCGTTTTTCTTGGGCATTTTGGGAATAACAAATACCTTGATTAATATCTTCAGGTGTTAACAAACCCATATCCCAACCTTCGTTAAGCACTAATTGATTCAATTCTACTTCGAGAGGGGCGTGGAAAACATAACGCATTACTTTTTCATCTGGATAACAACCAAAAAAAGCAAATGTTGGAGGTAAATTATAGCCAATTTCCTCAAGTATTTCCCTTTGCACGGCAATTTCTGGGGTTTCTCCTGGTTCTATATGTCCTCCAAATAAAGCCCAATATCCAGGGTAGAGAATAGTAGGAATATTATCGCGCAGCTGCATGAGAAACTTACCATCTCGATATAAAATTGCGATCGCAACAGCTACTTTCTCTCCATGTATGGCAACTTCAGCCATTTTTTTCTCCTCATCAATAGTTCATACATATTTCATTTATGCTATACAAGTATTAATTATTACTTCTCCTCAAGATAAATTTCTCCTTGTTCTTCTCCAGCCAGGGGAATACTTTTGTAGCGAAGTTGACCTTTAAATACAACTTCCGAACCGATACGCAAATCACTTTGGTTGGTTAAAACCAAAATCTTACCTGTGGAATCATTCAACAGATAAGCGTTTTTGTTCAATAGGGGTATCTGCTTTTCGATTTTGCCTTGAATATAGACAGTGGAGTCTTTTTGCTGCGGTGTGAGTTGACGAATCGGCGTAATATTTGTACCAATCGCATTCATACTAGAAAATTTGGTATTTCCACAACCTACTAATCCTGACAAGAAAAATAGAATTAGAGCCACGTGAAATACTGAAAAAAAACGGTTCCAAAAATGTGCTTGTTTCATACCACCCCAAATTTGGATAGGGAATAAATTTAAATTTGGCATCGGTATCTATTTGTCGCTATTTTAATCGAGCTAGTTTCCAAAAATACCACGCTTTTCAACTGGACTTGGAATCTGGGAAATACACTCTCTACTGAGACAAAGAATCTGAGAAGATATTTCAGGGACGCGGAGATTAAGAGACATGGGGATTAAGAGACGCGGGGATTAAGAGACGCGGGGATTCAGAGACACGGGGATTAAGAGACATGGGGACAAAGAGACATGGGGATTAAGAGACACGGAGATTAAGAGACACGGGGATTAAGAGACACGGGGATTAAGAGACACGGGGACAACGAGAGAAAATACA
>NZ_JAYGHN010000001.1:0-148355 GCF_034931845.1 Calothrix sp. UHCC 0171 | reverse complement strand
CCCCATCTCCCCCTCTCCCCATCTCCCCATCTCCCCCTCTCCCCATCTCCCCATCTCCCCCTCTCCCCATCTCCCCATCTCCCCATCTTTCTAACCTGCATTACCCATGAACACGCAAACAGCCAAAATACTTGACGGAAAGGCATTAGCTGCCAAAATTCAACAGTCACTATCCACACAAATAGCTCAGGTTCAACCCCAAATTGGACGTTCTCCCGGTTTAGCCGTATTAATGGTTGGTGATAACCCTGCTTCTGCTGCCTATGTACGCGGAAAGGAGCGTGCTTGTGAAAAAGTAGGTATTGCCTCCTTTGGTAAGCATTTTCCAACACAAACAAGCCAAGCAGAACTGGAAGACGAGATTGCCGCCCTCAATCAAGATGAAAAAGTTGATGGTATCCTCGTGCAATTACCCCTGCCCGAACATTTAGATTCCGTAGGGCTGTTACACAAAATTGCCCCAGAGAAAGACGCTGACGGTTTACATCCCGTCAATTTAGGCAAACTCATGCGGGGTGAAGATGGTTTACGAAGTTGTACCCCTGCCGGAGTGATGCGACTGTTGGAAGAATATCAAATCCCCCTACAGGGAAAACAAGCCGTCGTGGTAGGGCGAAGTATTTTGGTGGGCAAACCCCTAGCTTTGATGCTGTTAGAGGCGAATGCTACCGTTACCGTAGCACACTCGCGATCGCATGACCTTGCCTCCATCTGTCAAACAGCAGATATTCTCGTTGCTGCCGTCGGACGTAACGAACTTATTACTGGTGAGATGGTGAAACCGGGCGCAATTGTGGTAGATGTGGGGATAAATCGCGTAGTTGATGTGGACGGCAACAGTCGCTTAATCGGAGATGTCCATTTTGAGTCAGCTTCAAAAGTGGCAGCATACATAACCCCCGTTCCTGGTGGTATCGGACCCATGACTGTGGCGATGTTACTACAAAATACTGTTTCCAGTTACCTGAAAAAATTTTAGGTTATGGAATGGTGAGTAGTTAAGAGTTATGAGTTATGAGTTAATAGTTAGTAGAAAATACCTAACATTAACCAAAAACCATTAACCAAAAACCATTAACAATTAACAATCACAAATCAACTTACTCGCTTAAAATTGTAACCTAGATGACAAAAGTCCAAGGAAACTTAGCATGGTAGCAGCCGATAATATTCAGAAGACTCCAGCCGAAAGTAAATTTGACCTGATTTCCTATCTCAAAACTAGACAAGCACTGTGTGAAACAGCCCTGGACAAAGCTGTACCCATGCAATACCCAGAAAAAATTTATGAAGCAATGCGTTATTCATTGCTAGCTGGGGGCAAACGCTTACGTCCAATTTTGTGCATTGCTACCTGCGAAATGATGGGCGGCACAATTGAAATGTCGATGCCAACAGCCTGTGCATTGGAAATGATTCACACCATGTCCCTTATCCATGATGATTTGCCAGCCATGGATAACGATGATTATCGACGTGGCAAGTTGACAAATCACAAAGTTTATGGTGAAGATATTGCAATTTTAGCGGGCGATGGTTTGCTGGCTTATGCATTTGAGCATGTTGTCACCCACACAGAAAACGTCCCTCCAGAGCGGATTTTACAAGTAATTTCCCGTTTAGGACGGGCAACTGGTGCTGCTGGTTTAGTTGGCGGGCAAGTCGTCGATTTAGAATGTGAAGGGAAAACAGACACTCCCCTGGAAACCCTCAACTTCATCCACAACCACAAGACTGCTGCCCTTCTGGAAGCTTGTGTGGTTTGCGGTGGATTTGTAGCAGGGGCTTCGACGGAAGACATCCAGCGTTTGTCCTGTTACTCGCAAAATATTGGTTTAGCCTTCCAGATTATCGACGATATCCTCGATATAACTGCAACCCAAGAACAACTAGGTAAAACCGCCGGGAAAGACTTAAAAGCAAAGAAAGTCACCTATCCTAGCCTTTGGGGACTGGAAGAGTCACGTCAAAAAGCTGACCAACTCATCGAAGCCGCTTGTGCAGAACTCCAACCTTATGGAGAAAAGGCACAGCCACTCATTGCCCTAGCACATTTTATTACCAATCGCGATCGCTAGTAGCATTACGGGGATAGAGTATGCTAATCATTCCTGTGTTTGCTTAATTTCCCTGACTTTTTGCCACCTGGGTGCAGAGAACACTTTTTTTCTCACCATCAATGCTGCTATTATTTGCAAACTTATCTAAACTACCATGCAGGACATAGGCGACATCTTTAACAACCGGGTGCTGCTAGTTGCCCTAATTGCTTGTCTGATTGCTCAAATTCTCAAACTTGCGATTGAAATCATCAAAAACCGCAAACTCAACGTCCAGGTATTAGTCACCACTGGCGGAATGCCAAGTGCCCATTCAGCTTTAGTTACAGCCCTAGCGGCTGGAGTTGGGCAAACAGTTGGTTGGCAAAGTCCAGAATTTGCAGTTGCCATGGTTTTCGCCATTATCGTTATGTATGATGCCGCCGGGGTTCGTCAAGCAGCAGGCAAACAAGCACGCATCCTCAACCAAATGATAGATGAATTATTCCAAGAAAATCATGAATTTCACGAAGACCGTCTCAAGGAATTACTGGGGCATACACCGTTTCAAGTCATCGCTGGTTCGGTTTTGGGAATTACAATATCGTGGTTAGCCAGAGCTGCCTATTAAGGTTAATTATTAACGAGAAACTCAAGAAGCAGGGGAAACAAGGAAGAATACTTGCTTCTTTATCCCCCTGACTTGAAAGAGTCATTAGTTATTAGTCATTTATTATTCCCCGCGTCCCCGCGTCCCCCTTTCATGCTTGGCGATGAAATTTTTTCATTAGGACTGCCTCTCCAAGCGTTAGCACTAACTGTAACAATCATTTAATCTCCATTCAGGGCGTAATTAGATATAATCAAAACCTGTGTACTAAAAATACATATTTCCTGTTAGGGCATCACAACTGTTACATCTATTTGGATTATGGATGAATCCCTGATGGGGATTGGAATTTGGAATACTATACATAATAATCAGGTTGTTATTATATTTGAGTGAATTATCCTGCCCCTTCTCCAGACCCTAGCGTCATATTTCCGTTTGAACTCGACACATTCCAACACCAAGCGATCGCATCTCTCAATGGCGGACGTTCAGTAGTCGTTTGTGCCCCTACAGGTTCCGGTAAAACCTTAATTGGCGAATATGCAATCTATCGCGCCCTAGCCAGAGGCAAGCGAGTATTCTACACCACACCACTCAAAGCTCTCTCCAACCAAAAATTGCGTGATTTCCGTGAGACTTTTGGTTATGAACAAGTTGGACTATTAACGGGTGACGCTTCAATTAACCGTGATGCCCCAATTTTGGTCATGACTACGGAAATTTTCCGCAACATGCTCTACGGAACTCCCATTGGTCAAATTGGTATCTCCTTAGTCAATGTCGATGCAGTGGTTCTGGATGAATGTCATTACATGAACGATCGCCAGCGCGGTACAGTGTGGGAAGAATCAATTATTTACTGTCCTCGCGAAGTTCAACTCGTAGCCCTCTCGGCAACCGTTGATAACAGCGATCAACTCACCGACTGGCTCAACCAAGTTCATGGTCCCACTGACCTAATTTATTCCGATTTTCGCCCTGTTCCCCTGGCATTTCACTTTGGTAACACCAAGGGTTTATTCCCTCTCCTCAACGAGAATAATACCAAAATCAACTCCCGCCTACTGCAAAAACGCAAACGTAAGGGTGAGGGGGACAAAGGGAGAAATGGCAGACCGGAAGCACCTAGTATTCATAGCATTGTTAGTCAACTCCAACAACGGGATATGTTGCCAGCCATCTATTTTATCTTCAGCCGTCGAGGTTGTGATAAAGCGGTGGCAGAGATGGGGGATGTTTGGCTAGTTAACCCTGACGAAGCTTACCAACTGCGGGTACAAATCGATGACTATTTGACTCGTAACCCCGAAGCCGGACGTTCTGGACAAATTGCACCTTTGTATCGTGGTATCGCCGCACACCATGCGGGAATTCTGCCAGCTTGGAAGGTTTTGGTGGAAGAGTTATTTCAACAAGGTTTAATTAAGGTTGTCTTCGCCACTGAAACTCTGGCGGCAGGTATCAATATGCCCGCGAGGACAACCGTAATTTCCAGTCTTTCCAAACGTACCGATAGCGGACATCGCTTGTTGAATGCATCGGAATTTCTGCAAATGGCGGGACGTGCCGGACGTAGGGGGATGGATAAGCAAGGATATGTGGTGACATTGCAAACTCCCTTTGAAGGAGCCAAGGAAGCAGCTTATTTAGCAACATCAAAGGCTGACCCGTTAGTGAGCCAGTTTACACCAAGTTATGGCATGGTTTTGAACCTGTTGCAAACCCACACTATCGACGAAGCCAAGGAACTAATTGAGCGCAGTTTTGGACAATATTTGGCGAATTTTCACCTGCGTCCGCAATACGAATACATCGAAGAACTACAGAGAAGCTTAGGCGATACTCAAGCCCAAATCGATGCCATTGACGAGCATGAAATTGAAGTATACGAAAAATTGCGGCAGCGATTAAAATCGGAACGGCAGTTATTGAAAACCCTGCAAGAACAAGCCCAGTCAACCCGCCAGCAAGAATTGGGGATGATGATTGGCTTTGCAATCACCGGGACTTTACTGAGCTTAAAAGGTAAAAATATCACCGTCCCTGCCCCGATAACAGCAGTCCTAGTTGGGAAGTCACCCGGTTCTGGTTCCGCCCCCTACTTAGTCTGTTTGGGACAGGATAACCGTTGGTATGTGGCGACAACCGCAGATGTTGTCGATTTGTACGGTGAGTTACCGCGCCTCGATTTATCGCCTAATTTACTCCCACCTGCGGAAATGCCGATTAAACCCGGACAATCACGACGGGGAAATGAAGAAACCCAAGCGATCGCATTACAAATTCCCCAACCGGACGTATCCACCTATCTCGCACCGGAAGTTCGTGAACAATTAGCCCGTGTCAACGCAGTCCAGGCACAGATAGAAGCCCATCCCTTACATCAAACGGGGAATGTTGCCGTCATCTTTAAGCGGAAAGCCCGTGTGGGTGAAATAGCCGCCGAGCTTGCCGAACTAGAAGCTTATGTGGAGCAGCAATCACAGCGCTATTGGGAGGAATTCGTGAATTTAATCGAGATTTTGCAGTATTTCCAATGTCTCGATAATCTGGTTCCTACCCAACTAGGGCAAATCGCTGCTGCAATTCGCGGTGAAAATGAATTGTGGTTAGGTTTAGCCTTATCCAGTCGAGAATTAGATAATCTCGACCCCCAACATTTAGCCGCAGTTGTCACCGCTTTGGTGATGGAAACACCCCGTCCCGATAGTTTTGTCAAATTTAGTTTATCAAAAGAAGCCGATGATGCTTGGTCAAGACTGCGAAATATTCGCCGTTCTTTGCTCAAAGTCCAGTATCGTCATGGTGTCGCCTTACCTGTGGGTTTGGAAAATCGCTACATTAATTTGACAGCAATAGTGGAACATTGGGCATTAGGGGTAGAGTGGGCAGAACTATGTGAAAACACGAGTTTAGATGAGGGTGATGTCGTGCGAATATTGCGCCGTACTTTAGATTTACTTTCGCAAATTCCCCACGTGCCCTATTTACCAGATGCTTTATATCGTAATGCCCGTCGGGCGATGCAATTAATTGATCGCTTTCCGGTTAATGAAGTGGTTGAATAATAGCCCTTTACTTCATGCCCTTCTTACCTCTTTGAAATCAGTGTCACTTTATACGATTTTAAAAATCCATAGCTCATATACTCATTGATAGGTTCTACCTGGGAATTACTGAGAAGTGGCTGCGCCACTTCTTTTTTTGGAACTACAAAGACGCGGGAATATCCCCACATCAGGAATATTTTTTCCAGGACATTGCTGAGTGCGATCGCACAGAGTCATCATATCAAGTCTGGCTAATCAGTTATCATTCTTTTTCTCCGCGTCGGTTTTATCTGATATTAGTTTGGCAAATGGCAAATAATTACTATAGAATCTAGCCGATTGATGGGTTTATAATGATGGGAATTGGATTTTTTGATCTGTTCTCAAGAATTGAAATTTTCTAAAGCAATAATTTCTGCTTGAATATTTTGACGAGCTATTAATTCCAACTGATTAAATAATTCATCTGTAAAAAAGATGCGACGCTGCAAAAAATTCTCTAGTATTTTTCTCCTACCAGCAATATATTTATCATCTGGCAGCCATATATATTCTTGACGAATCGCTTGACGATAATTAATATATGCTTCTGGGCTACTTCCCAATATAGATAAATCAGCATCTAGTAATAGATAACTATCAAAATCATTGAGTTCTGCTTGATGATATTTAGTGTTTAAGATCAAACGACAAACATTATCTATAATCATCTGGGAAACATTTAAAGATGTTAATAATTCATGCGCGTAGTCAGCACTTTTTTCTTCATTATTTTTCGCTTGACTATCGTAAATAACATCATGAAACCAAGCAGCTAATTGTACTGCTGGTGAGGGATGAATATTTGTTTGGAGTAATTGTATTTTATTTAAAACCTGTGCAATATGTTCAAGATTATGGTAATAACGACCATAACTGGAATAAATCTCCACAATCTCAGCAAATGTTTGTGCAATTCTGACTTCATCACTCACCCTCACCGATTTTAACAATTGTTGCCAATTATTAAATAACTTATTAATATGCATGTGTAAATTTCGATAGATTTTGACAATTTATATTTAATATCCCCAATATCCCATACTTGCGACTTCTCTGTGGAATCGGAGATACTCACCTGTATGCAGCTAGAAAAACATTAAACAGAGTTCACAAAACTTGAAAAGCGATCGCCCCAATAAGCCAAAATTTTTATAGATGAACAAATCAGGTGAAAAAAATGGATATCAAAAATGGCTTTGTCGGTACAGTTGGCAATACACCACTAATCCGACTCAACAGTTTTAGCCAAGAAACAGGCTGTAATATTCTGGCAAAAGCAGAATTTCTCAATCCTGGTGGTTCCGTTAAAGACCGCGCAGCACTCTATATTATCCAAGATGCTGAAGAAAAAGGTCTACTTAAACCGGGTGGTACTGTGGTAGAAGGAACTGCTGGCAATACTGGCATCGGGTTGGCGCATATCTGTAACGCGAAAGGTTATAAATGCCTGATTATTATTCCCGATACCCAATCTCAAGAAAAAATGGATGCGTTGCGGGCATTAGGGGCAGAAGTTCGCCCAGTTCCTGCGGTTCCCTACAAAGACCCAAATAATTATGTCAAACTCTCAGGTCGAATTGCCTCGGAGATGGAAAATGCAATTTGGGCAAACCAATTTGATAATTTAGCGAACCGTCGTGCCCATTATGAAACGACAGGCAGAGAAATTTGGGGACAAACAGATGGTACAGTTGATGGCTGGGTAGCGGCAACGGGTACTGGTGGGACTTTTGCGGGTGTTTCCATGTTTTTGAAGGAGCAAAATCCCCATATTAAATGTGTTGTTGCTGACCCGATGGGGAGTGGATTGTATAGTTATATCAAAACTGGCGAAATCCACATGGAAGGAAGTTCCATCACTGAGGGAATTGGTAATAGTCGCATCACCGCCAATATGGAAGGTGTACCCGCAGATGATGCAATTCAAGTTCATGACCGAGAAGCAATACGAGTAGTTTACCAACTCTTACGCCAAGAAGGCTTATTGATGGGTGGTTCGACGGGAATTAACGTTGCTGCTGCCGTGGCTTTAGCGAAACAAATGGGGGCAGGACATACGATTGTCACCATTTTATGCGATAGTGGCTCACGCTATCAGTCGCGGATTTTTAACCCCGAATGGCTCGAATCAAAGGGACTTTCGCCAGATTAATGGGTATGGGGGAATGGGGATGATGAGACACTGAACCAGATAGTTTGAGATTAGTTTACTCATGACTAACGCAGGTGTCACAATTAAATAAACATATGTACGCTGGATAATCCTAGGCAATTATATGCTTTGTCATTTCCGTAATTAGTCCGAAATACTTTTTCGTGTCTCCCCCTACCTACCTCCGTGTCTTCGCCAATGCCCAACGTTAAACAGGTGCTTGTGTGTCAAAATCGGACTTGTCGCAAACAAGGTGCCAAGTCTATATTAGAAGCCTTTGCAGCGTTACCAGTCCCTGGGGTAACTGTGACAGCTAGCAGTTGCTTAGGGCAATGTGGTAATGGTCCGATGGTGTTGGTATTACCTGATATGGTGTGGTATTGTGGTGTCCGTAGCAATGAAGTGGCGTTAATTGTGGAACAACATTTGATAGGTGACAAGAAAGTTACGCAAATGCTTGATAAACGGTTTCATCCGGAACAGAAAAAATAAGGAGTCAGAATATTCAGAATTCCGGATTCATGTCTTTTCCATTTTCGTCTTTCCCTCCTTTTTCTCTTTTCACTTTCCTTTATTCCCAGATAGATGAACATTCAGGAGTTGCGTCAATCCTTAAAAATAGAGTGGCTGCGCTACTACAAAAATAATCGCCACTGGCTAGAAAAAATGGAAATTTGGGCGACTTTTGCAGAGGAACGTCGTCCATTATCAAGTTTTGTTTTGGCAACGGTATCAGTTTTACAGCCAAATTTAACCGATATTTTACCATTACTTGCAGAATTGAATAGTGACCCTGATGCAGTTGTTGCCGCTTTAGGTCTTAACTTTAATCCCGATCACTATTTACATTTGCTAGAATGTGAAGACTCTCATCTAGATTCCCGTTTAGATTCTGACTTAGATGCTGAGATAGATAGAGATACTAGTGACGATTTTGCACATCACCAAACCAGTCAAAATAGCTCTATTGTCGGCAATAACAAAAGCTATTCCCAATTTGTCAACACTAAACCTCCAATTCAAGTAGCCGTCGCCAAATCCTATTTAAATCGAGTAAAATCTCAGCCTACAGAATTGAAAACATCCGTAATCCCAATGTCGAAAAACGGGGTAAAATCTAATGCGATCGTTGCGGTTTCTACAACAGTTGCTGGTCAAGGTAATATTGTGAAAATTATCCATGACAGAGTCCCCGGTGAAATTAATCAGTCTCCTGTTTTACACCCTCGCAATTTAGCTAACTGGATTGATGATTTTTGCCAAGGTCAAGGATGGGATAAGGATGAAGCAACTTTTATCCCATTCTAAATATACCATTATGAGATGTTTTGAAAATATTTAAACGAAATATTTAAAGCACTCTAAACTCAAATATCTAACCTTTAACACAGATAACCTGCTTCAAAGTCGCCACTACTTCTACTAAATCAGCTTGGTTTGCCATTACTTGCTCAATCGGCTTATATGCACCGGGAATTTCATCCAAAACATCTTCGTCTTTGCGACATTCCACACCTTCAGTTTGTTTAATTAAATCATCCAGGGTATAGGTATTTTTGGCTTTATTGCGGGACATTAATCTGCCAGCCCCGTGAGAACAGCTACAAAAACTATCGGTACAACCTTTCCCTTTAACTATGTAAGATTTTGCACCCATCGAACCGGGAATAATACCGTAGTCTTCTGTCTCGGCACGAACTGCACCTTTACGAGTTACATATACTTCCTCACCAAAATGCACTTCTTTTTCAGCATAATTATGGTGACAGTTAACTTCTAGCAATGGTTTTGTCGCCTTTCCACCAGCAATATGCTTTTCGACAATGCGCTTAAATCGCGCCATCATCACATCACGGTTCATTTTTGCATAGTGTTGTGCCCACTGCAAATCATGCCAATAAGCTGCAAATTCAGGAGTATTTGCGACAAAATAAGCCAAATCTGGGTCTGGTAAATTTATCTCTGCCATTTTCGCCAGTTCCTTGGCAGTGCTAATATGTCGCTGGGCAAGAATATTACCAATCCCCCGCGAGCCAGAATGTAACATCAACCACACTTGATTCTCCGTATCTACGCATACTTCGATAAAATGATTGCCTCCACCTAGGGAACCCATCTGACGTAAGGCTTTATTTTCTAAATCTTGAACCCCAGGATGTAAATCTTTAAATTCCTGCCACTTTTGCCAGTTAGTTACAGTTTTTTCAACTTCTTGATTTTCATTGAAGCCTGTAGGAATTGCTGCTTCAATATCCAAGCGAATTTTTTTGAGTTTGCCTTCGAGTTTTTCGGCTGTAAATGGTGTTTTAATTGCAGACATTCCACAACCCAAATCGACACCGACGGCAGCCGGAATTACAGCTTCTTTTGTGGCAATTACTGAGCCAACTAACGCTCCTTTACCTAAATGAACATCTGGCATCAGGGCAACATGTTTAAAAACGAATGGCAATGAGGCGACATTTTTTGCCATCTTAGTTTCATCCTCTTTTAAGGGATGATTCGCCCAAGATAAAACAGGTGCATCTGTCGCAATTTCTAATTTTTCGTAAGCCATAATTTGAGCTTTTAGTTTTGAGACTTTAATGAATACGTATAAAGATATAGGACTCCTATTTGATTTTTGAACAATCAAGCTGCCTAGAAGCTTGACATACAAAGCTTAACTTCTCAGTATACTGAGCAAGATTCAAGTAGGATTCCTATTATACAAACTTATAACTCACCGTTCGCCTATTTTAAATCGAGTTAGAAGAAAGCTGAACGATTTAATCAGGGTTACAGGCTATGATTCAAATGTACTTTCGTCCTGACTTTGCGCGATTACATAAAAGTAGACCTTTTAGAGCAGGATGTTAGTTTAAGGGAAATTTAGGTAAATCGCTAAAATCATTGCGGTGTATAGATTTTTCGCTTTTAGACAATATCTCTGAACTCAAAAAAAAATGAGCGAACCGGGAGTTATAAATATTGTTTTTCCATTTCTAAGCGATGAATTTTAAATGAAATACTTAGGCTCTATTCATGGGGCAAATTTGAATTATTTATGAGTCAATTATGAATTCCATCTAGCGCTACGAGTCATGTGGTAGTATTTTTACTAAGAGATGCGACGAAACGTAAACAATTTACGAAATAGGGAACAAACTTTTCAAGGTTAATTAAGTAATTATTACTAACAATATATAGGAATGGTTTTTCGGCTTTCTTGTCAAGACGAAAACTCATCCTGTTACCTTGAAAATCCTGGTTGTATCTACTGAGCCTATTCAGCACAAAAATTAATCCCTTAATAGTGTGAAATAATGATTACCAGTTTTAATCTAGACACCAGGGTTTCTCAGCAACTACACCAAATTTTGTCCGATATCACAAATGCTCAGGATTTATCCCAGCATCCTTTTGTGCAACGCTTTTCTCAGGGAGAATTTTCTCAAAATGCTATTCGGCAGTTTGCCATAAAAATGCTACCTGGCTCGAATAGGTTTAATATGGCTTTTCTGAAAGTGGCATCAAAAATGGATAGTTACCATGCTAGGACTATTATGCTAGAAAATGCATTTACCGAACATGGAGAACTCAATCCTGATAAATGTCATGTAGCACTGTTTATACGCTTTATGCAAGGGATTAACTGCCCAAAAATCGATATAAATGCTGATGACGGAGCATTTCGGATTCCAGCATTACGTTTTAAAAAGTTTGAAGTGTGTGATGATGAGCCTGTAGTAGTTTCATTAGGGCGATTTGCCGCAATTGAGCAAATTTTACCTGGAGTGTTTACCAAATATATAGAAGGGCTAGGCAAAATATTTCCAGGCATTGATAACCATACTATCGAATATTTCCATATTCATTGTCACTTAGATCCAGAACACACAGATGAGTTAGTTCAAGTAGCAGAAACGTGCGTCAAGTCTGAGTCCGATATTGAACTCTTCGGTCAAGGAGTTCAAGATATGGTGAATTCAATTGCTGATATGTTTTCTTGGATGAATGAAAACTTAGAAAAAGAGGCATTAGTTTTACAAAGCTAATAGCAAAGTAATTTCAATAATGAGGGAGAAGGAGGCGAGCATCGCTTGCCTCCTTTTCCTACCATCACATGCGATTATCATTCTTGCTAGATTTATTTTGAGTATTTTAACTGGTTGAGAAAATGCGCTTTATCTTAGCTTATCACGGATGTCCCTGAGGGAGATAGTTGGCTAGCGATCGCCAACTATGTGCTGTAACATATGTGCATCTGTAAAATCCTAACTTCCATGTCTCACCACATTCTTAAAGCTACTAAAAATACAGTACATCTAGGTGGTTTCTCTCATTTACTCACACCATCACTAACAGTTGCATCTGGCGATACAGTTACAGTTGAAACATACACAGGATTCTATGTTTACGACAAAGCACCAGCAGCATTCCTCACACCGGAATTTATTGATATTTGTCAAAATCTGCCAGGAGAGCGTAAAATTGCTACAGGACCACATCTACTCACAGGACCAATATACATAGAGAATGCAGAGCCTGGAGATGTTTTAGAAGTGGAATTAATCGAAATTTCTCCCAGTTTGCCTGTTGGTTTTAATGCTATTCGTAGTGGTTGGGGGGCTTTACCAGAAAAATTTACCCAACCTGCTTTAAGATTTATTAATTTAGATTTAGAGAATCAGATTGCCGAATTTCCTCAAAATTCAGGGATAAAAATTCCCCTAAAACCATTCTTTGGTATTCTGGGAGTGGCAACACCAGAAGAAAATCGTTCTTCAATTCCACCAGGTAATTACGGTGGTAATATTGATAATCGCGAATTGCAAGCAGGTGCAAAAATATATCTACCAATTTTTGTGCCTGGGGGATTATTTTCCATAGGTGATGGGCATTCTGCACAGGGAGATGGTGAAGTTAATGTCACTGCAATCGAAACTTCAATGAATGGCACGCTTAAGCTGAAGGTTCGTAAAGATTTGCGACTCCAAATACCAATGGCAGAAACAGCAACTGATATCATCACAATGGGTTTTGGTAATACTTTAGATGCAGCTTTAGCACAGGCTGTAGAAAAGATGATTGATTTTTTAGAAAAATTCATGCATCTATCAGCAGAAGAGGCTTATGTGTTGTGTAGTTTGGCTGTCAATTTCCGTATTAGTCAAGTAGTAAATAGCCCCCAAAAAGGTGTACATGGGATGCTACCAAAATCAATTTTACCCCAACAAATTAACATCTAAAATCCCAACTCCCAATTCTAGAATCAAAAATATAAAGTAATTTATGCTTCCTTCAAATTGGTTACTTCTGCTTATTGGTGGTTTATTATCCGGTATTCTGGCGGGTTTTTTAGGTATTGGTGGTGGGACGATTTTAGTCCCAATACAAGTAGCTTTGGGATATCCTCCAATTCAAGCAGTTGCAACTAGCAGTCTCGCAATTGTCATCACTGCAATTTCTGGAAGTATCCAAAATTGGCGGATGGGTTATTTAAGTTTTCAGCGCGTTATGTCTTTAGGATTTCCGGCAGTAATTACCGCGCAATTAGGTGTAGAGATTGCAGCCAGAATTCCTGCCCATATACTATTAATTACTTTTGGATTATTACTTTTATTTAATATATATTTGGTAGAACTACGTAAGCGCATTGCTAATGTGCAAAATCAAGGGCAGAGTTCATCCAAGCAATTTAACCCTGTTTTATCCAGAATATTAACTGGAGGTACTGCTGGTGTTCTAGCAGGGTTATTTGGTGTTGGTGGCGGGGTAATAATGGTACCATTACAAATTTTGTTATTGGGAGAAACAATTAAAGTCGCCATTCAAACTAGTTTAGGTGTAATCATTATTACCGCTATTTCGGCAACAATTGGACATGCTGCAAAGGGTAATATTTTGTGGATGGAAGGAATCATTTTAGGATTAGGTGGACTTGTGGGAGCGCAAATTAGCACCCGTTTCTTACCTAAATTACCAGATCATGTTGTCAGTATTGCCTTTCGGAGTTTACTAGCTATTTTGTCAGTATATATATTTTGGCAGGCTTGGCAAAAGTGTCTCGAAGCAACAACTTTGTCGAGTCTATAGAAATTAGGAATGAGAATTTGATTTTCAGATGATTCTCTGCCGCAGATAAGATTTAAGAGGGATTATTGACTGGAGTAGATAAAATAGCAATGATTATCATCTTCGGTTTTTCCCTGTGTAACTACTGAGTCCTGTCGATTCTTAACCAAATATTTCAGGGTATACTCGGACGCATTTTTCAGAAATATCGTGGTATTTTACACTTAGCGTTCCTCTGCTACTGAGGGCGGCAAAGTCGCCCCTTAGCAGTTTTTTTTTATGGCATTTTATTTAGTTAATTTTAGATTGCTAGCTAGCTTCGCGTCACAAACAGCTAATTCATCTATGACTAAATAATTATTAAAGCATTAAACTAGAAATAGCTACAAATCAATTGCTCAAAACATAATATCCGCAACTAATATCTCCAAGCATAATGGACGGGATAAAATCTGTCCTCTCTCAACAAAGCAGACAAAATAATGCTGCTATTGTATTAATGACCACAGTATAACCACTTAATCATCCCAAAAGATGAAGAAAATATTTCGGGATAAATGCGGACGCATTCTCCGGAAATATCGTGGTACTTTACACATTAGCGTTCCTCTGCTACTGAGGGCGGTGATAACGTCCTCTTAGCGGTTTTTCTAGTTTAACTCACTTTTTTTTTGACTGTCTCTATTTTGAACATAGAGAGTGGTATTTTTTTGACACAATCGGATTGTTGAATTCCTCAAGTGATATCAAGTGGGTTCTGCCAAGAGATGAGATAAATCAATTCTCTATAAGCAATACATCCTATTAAGTATCTTCGCTGATGTCACGTTTGGGTGGACGGTTGTAGGAAAAAGTGAAAGTGTCACAACTGGAAATGACCTGATACATTTCTTCATACATCGGATATTTGCCGACACCACTCAAGCTTAACCAACCCTTTGTACGTGTCATGGCGACAAATAACTGGTTACGTAGGGTGACATCACTTTCTTTGCGGGCAATATAGTCAAACCCTAGCAAATAAACCATATCAGCTTCATTTCCTTTGGCACGGGGAAGACGCGAGACAGTAACACTACCATCGCACCAAAACATATTTGGTTTACTTTCCTGCCATGCAAATGTAACTGTATTATTTTGTGGTGCGCTGGGAATATAAATATCAATGCCCTGCTGGATTAAAAATTCTGCTACCTGCACTTCTAAATCTTTGGCTTCCACTGATGTACCCAATACCAGTACCAAAATATCCCGACTGGGGTTGAGTCCGTCGTGGACAATGTTGTGCATGATTTTTTCAGATAGTGCGGTTAATTCCTCTTGACGGGTGTGGTAGGTGGTAAATTCCAATACAGGTTCACCCCAAATTTCGGGGATGGGGTTAGGGGAATACTTGGCGGGACGATGGATAGTTATTTGCTGTCCAAGACGACGAAAATCCCCATTCACTTCGTAACCAATTTTTTCCCAATCTTTTTTATTAGTAATTCCCGATAACATTCCCTGGGGACGCAACAAACCCATTCCCATGGCGTGGGCTGCGGTAAGTACCTGCCCTGGTGTACGATAACAATGGCGCATAATGTGCGATCGCCTAATGCCACCGGGATACTGGGGTTGTTTGTTGAGAATATCTGCAAGTTCTGCACCAAATATTTCTTTGGCTGTGGGTACAGTTAAGTTATCTAAGCTTTGGGCTTCATCATAAGCCCAAATTAACCGTTTTTCTTGAGGTTGTTCAACACTTACTGGACGCAAGGTTTGATAAGCTAACCAATAAATTGCTTGTTTGTCTGCAAACTTTAAATTTGCATCTGTAACTAAATCTTGACCTTCATCAATCAAGATTGCATCAAACATTGGTTGAATTGTAATTTCCTCTTGAAATCTTTTACATAACTCCGCTAAAGCTTGCTGTGGCTGTTTCTCCATCGTGTCAGCAACTGTCCAGCGTCGCTTTCCGTGATGTTCACAAATTATCCCATACAACCCCGGTTGTTCCTTTGCACCCCAGGCATGAAGCAGGCGCAGTTTCCTATTCGTTTTGGGGTTATATTGGACTTCTCCGCCGCTAAATCGTCGCAACCATCTATCTACCAAACTTGTCATTTGATCGTACAATGACCGAGTGAAAAAGACTAAAGCAATATCCCATTCTGGATGTTTCAGATGCATATGTGCTGATTTTTGACATAGCAGTACCGTTTTTCCTGAACCTGCGATACCACGAATTCGTTGCATCCCTGGAGGAATTTCTTTACCAATATGTTCTTGCTGTAAATCAATATCGTAAAGTTTTTCTCGCAGGGAATTAAGAATACGAGAACGGGATTTCCCACTAGTTGTCATCTGACATTGTGGTTGGCGAAGTACAGGCGTTCCACTAATCACTGAGAGGAGTAATTCCCAATCTTTATCTTCGAGGTTTTCTCCGGGGACGATGGGGGAAATTTGGGAAATAGATTCGGACAAAGATGGGAACTTTTGCGTCTCTACATTTTCATGTTCAGGAGCTTGGCAGTTTAAGTCTAAACTTAAGTTTAATTGGTTTTGGAACAGAAGATTTTGGGTATTGGGTAACTCATGAAAACCTTTGTTTTGCCATTGTTCTGCGGTGATGTGGGGTAAGGCAACAATGGCTCTACCACTTACTTTACGCCAGATTGCCGGCTCACGATCGCAATTTCCAATTAATGCCCGTAGTTGATGTTCTACACGTTGTTGAGAGGTTGTATATAAAGTTTCGACATCACTCTCAATAGTAATGGATAAAATTTCAATTACTAATAAACCTAATTCGCGATCTACTATGAAAATATCTGGCTCCTTGCGGACTTCTCCTAGTGGCGAGAAAATCGGATATCGCCAATATCCTAAACAATTGCGATCGCTAAAAGCTGTTTTGAAAGTATCCCAAATACTCTCTTCTTCAGTTTGTAATGCTTCAGTTGTAATAAATTTATCATTCTCTTTCTCGTTACCCACGGTCATCATCAGCACCCAAAAGTTATCTTGAATACAAAAACACCTTATTTATGCTGCCAAGCTAGCATTCCGGGAATACGAGCAACCAGTGCAGTTATACGGAGAATCGGGATTTGGGGAGATTGAGGAAGACTACGAGTATATACGATGTGAATGTAATAATTTTATATTTTTTATATGATAAAAAGTGCGATCGCATCTTCCATTAAATTAGAATTGGAGACAACATAAAAAGGTAAAGCCCTAAGTGTCGCTAAATTATCTTGAGCAAGAGTGGGATTATAAATTCCTGCGCGAACATACTTTCAAAAAGTATTGCTACACTCAATAAAAAGCAAAACTGCAAAATATATCTAAACTAATAAGAAAACTAACAAAATCAATAAATACTGAGTTCCAGTGCTAAAAATACTACTAATCCATTTTTAGCCGTTTCTATGCGTCTGTTTATTTGTTCGCTGTTATTGGTACTTACCCTGGCATTTCCTCTGTCGTCGATTGTGAAATCAGCACCTTCTCCAACATTAGATATCGAGCAATATTTAATTAATGCTCAATTTAAACAAGGAGAAACCGCACTTTTAGCCAAACTCCAGCAAAACCCAAATAACGATCGCGATCGCTTTGGGCTTGGGGTGATACAGTTGATGGGAGGAACGGAAAGATTAATGCAGTCTTTGTATCGTTATGATTTGCAGCAAAATTACTTCACCGCATTTTTCCCGATTTTGCGTCTTCCAGTTCCCGCAAACCCCAAACCAGAGCAAATTACTTACGCAGAATCTCGGAATATTCTGCAAAACCTATTGAATGACTTGGATAAAGTTAAAACAACTCTCGAACCAATTAAAGATAATCAAATTAAACTTCCCTTGCGAATTGGGCTGACACGCATGGATTTCAATGCCAACGGCAAATTGGAAGCAAATGAATCTTTTTGGCAAACCTTTAATCAACTTTCAGGAATAACAGCAACCGAAAAAACAGCACAAGCATTTGCGATCGCTTTTGATGCTGGCGATGTAGTCTGGTTACGGGGATATTGTAATTTACTTTCGGCGATCGCACAAACTGTTTTAGCCCACGATGGCAGCAAATTATTTAATTCATCTGCACATCTAGTTTTTGCCAAACCACAAACTCCTTACCCATTCCTTACCAATGGAACAGGGGCATTTAGTTGGGGTGGAGGTATCGATATCAGTGATATTATTGCCTTTTTACATTTAATAAATCTCCCAGTTGTCGAACCTCAACGCATGACAGCAGCATTACAACATTTGCAAGCAGTAACCAAACTGAGTCGAGAATCCTGGACATTAATTTTGGCGGAAACCGATAATGACAGAGAGTGGCTTCCTAATCCCAAACAAAAGGGTGTAATTCCCAATGCAATAGTGACACAACCAATGATTGATAGTTGGTTGACGTTCCTAAATGAAACTGACGCACTCCTAACAGGTAAAAAACTAGTTCCGTTTTGGAGAAAAAGGGAAATGCGAGGAGTTAATTTAAACAAAGTATTTACTAAACCCCAACCCTTTGATTTAGTTCTGTGGATACAGGGAACAGCAGCAGCACCATATTTAGAACCAGGAGTGCTAACTGATGTTGCTACTTGGCAAAGATTAATGCAGGTTTTCCGAGGACAATTTTTCCAATTTGCAGCTTGGTTTAATTAAACAGTTGCATCAAGGGGCATAAGCTTGACAATATTGCAGCCAATCATCACCAGATTGAGTCCATTTTTTGAAAGCATCACTTTGTCGCAGTTTAATCTCTGGCGGCACTTTCCCCAATTCTACTTCGCTAGGATTTCCTGGTAAAGAAGCGATCGCTTTTGCTCTGTCACGAAAGGTCTGACTTAAAGCATTACTAGCTTCAAGGTGACGCTTTTGCAGTTCTTGGGATTTTGCCTCTTGAAATTTTAAATCACCAACATCTTGCCCAATATCATCTTGGAGTTTTGCGATCGCATTTATTGCTTTTACCGTAGACTCTTTTGTCTTTATCTGAGTTTTTGGTATTTCACTGGGTGTTTGAGCGCTTTTAGCTATTGCTTGCCAATACTTTTGACAATCAGCAGCTTGCCCTGCATTCCCGCAACCACTCAAACCGAGAATACTGATAAGTACACAAGTTTTAACTGGGTGATAGATTCTACGCATAAAAACAATCATTGATATGTTTTGAGATACATGTATTGTTCCCAAGCAACCAACATTTGTTTAATTACAGTTTTGACTACAAAAAACTACAGAGCAAAAATAGCATACTTGTCTTTGCCTGAAAGCAGTATTTTTACCTTACCCATTTCCACGGAGAGGGTGGGATTCGAACCCACGGATGCTTTCACATCAAACGATTTCAAGTCGTTCGCATTCGACCACTCTGCCACCTCTCCAAACTAACGGTCAGCTAGTTTTTACATCGATAAATCGATCAAAATAATTAATGACCTAGTTTATTAGGTTAACACATTTCTGGAATACTGCAACTAGAAATTAAAATTGGATAACCAGAATTTCCCATTAAATTGCAAATTTCACGTATTCCGATTCTTTCATCACATCAAATTTCCCTGTCCACGGCTCATTTTCTCTTTAATTCTCTAGCTAGCTTTCTCCAACGACTTTGTAGCCAGCAACAGCCTAGCCTAATTTACCTTAGGCAAACAAGCATAGACAGCCAACTCATGACTAGAAGTTGCAAGTATGCGGCTTACAGAAATCAATTAACTAAGTATAGATTGCCGGATTGGGATTTCAATCACAAATTTTGCGCCTTTGCCGGGAGTAGATTCACAATATAATTTACCTTTATGCTTATCAACAATAATTTGGTGACTAATCGACAAACCTAGTCCAGTACCTTTGTTTACGTCTTTAGTAGTGAAAAAAGGGTCAAATAGTTTTGACATAATTTCTTCATCAATACCACAACCGTTATCACTAATATGAATTGCCACCCAATTATCGTTAAGTAATTGAGTACTAATTTCAATGCAAGGATTTAATTCTTCTTCGAGAACATCAATGGCATTTACCAAAATATTCATAAATACTTGATTAAGTTGACCGGGGAAACATTCAATTTCAGGAAATTCAGTATAATTTTTGATAATCTGTACTTCTGGATGGTTAGGTTTGGCTTTGAGACGATTATGTAAAATTAAGAGAGTACTTTCAATCCCTTCGTGAATATTTACTTGTTTCAAATCAGCCTCATCCAAGCGTGAGAAGTTACGTAAAGACAAAACAATTTCCTGAATCCGTTCAGTACCAAATTTCATTGAATCTATGATTCTTGGTAAATCTGAAACTATAAACTCTAAATCAACTGCGTCTATTTCTTTTTCGATTTCGGAAACGGGTTGAGGATATGTTTCCTGATAAATATTTAGTAGATGGACTAAATCATTAATATATGTACGGATATGAGATAAATTACCATAGATAAAATTAACGGGGTTATTAATTTCATGGGCAACGCCAGCAACTAGTTGTCCCAGGGCTGCCATTTTTTCGTTTTGTACTAATCGGCTGTAGTTATGCTGAAGGTTTACTAAATTATTAGTAACTACTCTGGATTGTTCTTCTGCCTGCTGTAATTGAGCAACTGTTAAAACATGAATTCGTGAGTGAGCTAGAAGTAAGTGATGGAAATCAAGTAGCCCATATCTTGAGAAATTTGACTGGACTACAATCGGTTCATACACGACTTGCGGAGAACGCGCCAATGCCTTATGGGTAGCTTCTAAAATGAGTGTATCTTCAGGAAGTACAAACACCTCTGGCTGGATTATATTATAGAGATTTTCGATAGGTCTATTAGAAAATAACCCCAAACTATAAGGGCGACTCATATATTCAAAAAATCTTCGTCGTGAAATCATTCCCACATAATACTGATTTTTAGTGAGGATAATTCCTGGCAGTAAACTCTCTTGCTCAAAGAGCTTAATTAAATCATCTCCTGGACAATTTAAGTCAATCTGAACTTGCCAAAGTGATAACTCCTGTAAGGTTGAATCTAATCTTGGGCAAAGAACATCAGGAATTGATGTAAATATATCTGTCATACTGTCAGTTCTAGCCGGGGTTTTGGGTTTTCAGTATTTAGTTTTCCCATATATTCTCAATTTATTTACATCTAGGAGGCAGCAAATTCAAATTGCAGAAATATGGGATAGTTTAATTTGATTGACAGTGATATCTAGCTTAAGAATAGGTTAATAGGTAAGCTATTACTTGGAATATTTCATCTTTGCTAGACAATTGTCTATAAATTAATTTATTGACATCTGTAACAGTCGCCAACAAAGATTAAAGTCTATACTTGACTGGAATCTCTGCAATCAACAAACATCAGTGTATTTATCCTGAGAAGATAATCAGGAATTGTCAGAAAAAAATCACCCAAAAAGGGTTGTTATCTGTCATTATTTGAAAAGTTGATAAATAACCAAAAACTCAAGTGATACATAAGTATTTTTAATATTTATTTAGTAAAGTTTACATGTTATTTGGGGAACCCTATTTGAAGAACAAAAAAAGATGCGTTCATCCGAATGCATAGGTTAACGCACTTCGTAGCAGGTAACTTTATGCCCTCAACTTTAATGATTCCAGGTTATGAGATTTTAGAAGTGATTGATGAAGCTGAAAGCACTACCGTTTGTAGAGCCAAGTCACAAAAAACTAATCAACCTGTGATCTTAAAAGTCCTAAAAGCAGAATATTCAAGCTTAGAGCAGATTTCGCGGATAAAACATGAATATCAAACCACTAAAAATCTGAATTTAGAAGGAGTCGTTAGGGTTTACGAATTGGAAACCTTGCACAATTATCTTGTGCTAGTGGCTGAAG
Source organism: Calothrix sp. UHCC 0171 (assembly GCF_034931845.1). Classification (NCBI taxonomy): domain Bacteria; kingdom Bacillati; phylum Cyanobacteriota; class Cyanophyceae; order Nostocales; family Calotrichaceae; genus Calothrix; species Calothrix sp. UHCC 0171. Next base: position 126,549 of record NZ_JAYGHN010000001.1, on the reverse strand, counting down.
ATTTTGGTGGTATTAGTCTGAAAAAGTTTATCTCTAAATATCGTAATTTACCGATTGAAACATTTCTGGCGATCGCTTTACAAATTACAAAAGCGTTAATTTCTTTACATACTAATAAAATTATTCATAAAGATATCAAACCTAGCAACATTATTATCAATCCAGAGACAAGGGAAGTAAAAATTACAGATTTTAGTATTGCAATACGTTTGACTCAGCAAACAACTCAATTCAATACTCAAGTAGTCAACTCTAGTCAGTTGGAAGGTACTTTAGCTTATATGTCCCCAGAACAAACTGGACGGATGAATAGATGTATTGATTACCGCACTGACTTTTATTCTTTAGGCGTGACTTTTTATGAGCTTTTAACAGGTAAACTACCATTTAGTAGTGAAGAGGCTTTAGAAGTCGTATACGGGCATATTGCTAAGGTTCCCATTCCAGTTCAACAATTAAATGAAATAATTCCGAATCCTATTGCTGCAATTACTGCTAAATTGATGGCAAAGAATGTCGAAGATAGATATCAATGTGCGTCTGGTTTATTGGTAGATTTACAACAATGTTTGGAAGAGTATCAAGCCAAAGGAAGTATATCAGATTTTGTGCCCGGAGAACGCGATCGCTTGAGCCAATTAAATATACCCCAAAAGCTCTATGGGCGGGAAGTGGAAACACAAAAACTATCACAAGCATTTGCACGGGTGAGTCAAGGTAGCTGTGAACTGGTGCAAATTAGTGGTGATTCGGGAGTTGGCAAATCTTTACTAGTAAATGAGGTTTTCTCCAAACTTACCCATCAACGTGGCTATTTTGCCTGTGGCAAATGCAAACAATTCCAAGATGATATTTGTCTTGCCGCACCTTTACAAATATTACGAAACCTGATTAGACAAATATTGACAGATAGTCAGGATAAATTAGCTTTATGGAAAGAAAAGTTGCTACAAAGTTTTCATGGAAATGTCCAAGTAATTATAGATGCAATTCCCGAATTAGAATTATTAATTGGTAAGCAAGAGGTTTTGCCTCAATTGATTCCTCAGGAGGAATTAAATCGCTACATAAATACCGTCATCAATGGAATTCGAGTTTTTGCGAGTTCAGAATATCCCTTAGTTATATTTTTAGAGAATATACAATGGAGCGATACAGCATCTTTGCAATTTTTACGACTATTAACTAGTGATGCCAACAGTCGTTACATTTTAATAATTACCTCATATCAAAATCAGAAAGTTAATTCTACTCATGCTTGGATGCAGACGGTAGAAGCAATTGTCGCGACAGGAAAAATCAGAGTAGAGTCTATTTCCCTCAATTCATTGGCAATTCACCAGGTACAGGAAATGATTGCCGAAACTCTCAATAATTCCGTAGAAAATATTACTCCTTTAGCGAAAATACTATTTGAGAAAACCCAAGGTCATCCTTTTTTCTTGACGCAGTTGCTGAAGTCATTACATGCAGATAAAATCTTATATTTTGATTATCAAAAAGATACTTGGCTATGGGATTTAAAGCAAATTCAAGAGCAAAGTGTCAGTGATAATGTTGTAGAATTGATGATTGATAAATTACAAAAATTATCTCCATCAACACAGCAGACATTACAATTGGCAGCATGTGTTGGTAATCAGTTTGATTTACATACCCTGGCAACGGTAAGTAGTAATACTACTGAACAAGCAATGCAAGATATCTGGGATGCATTACAGCTAAATTTGATTGTGCCATTGAATCAAGACTATCGTTTATTTCGCCACAACCAAATCGACACTCAGTTAACAGATATTAACTATCAAAAAAACGTTAACACAAAATTTAGATTTCAGTGCGATCGCATTCAACAAGCTACATACGATTTAATTCCCCAGTCGCGTAAACAAAAAAATCATTGGGAAATAGGTGAATTATTATTAAAAAATATTGTTGATGAAGATTTAGAATCTCATATTTTTGAGCTTGTAAATCATTTGAATGCTGGTTTAGAGATGCTTTCAACAGATGATGAAACGACTGAAAGTACAAAGCTGGAAATCGCTAGACTCAATTTAATTGCTGGGCGGAAAGCTAAGGCGATCGCAGCATATAATATGGCTTTAAAATATCTAGATATTGGTATCTCATTAGTAGATGATACTATTTGGCAAAGTGATTATAAATTAGTTTTTTCATTGTATGAAACTGCCACAGAAGCTGCTTATTTATGTGCTGAGTATGACTTAGTAGAAATATTTTCGGCGCAAGTAATTGCTAATGCCAAAATACCACTAGAGACAGTTAAAGTTTACGAAATTATTATCCAAGCAAGTACAGCACAAAATAAACCTCTGCAAGCAGTAAGAATAGCAAGACAAGCCGTACAGAAATTTGGTGTTATTTTACCAGAGCAAGTAACTACAGATGATATTAATCAATATCTACAAGTAATTGCCAAGCAACTTGCTTGTGAAGCTCAAGGTAAAAAGATTGAAGATTTAGCTAATCTTCCAAAAATGGAGAATCCTAACCATTTAGCAGTTATACAACTATTATCCGGTGTTATTTTATCTGCATATATTAGTGATTCCATGCTTGCACATTTAATTACATTAAAGCAAGTAGAACTATTGATTAAATTTGGGAATGCGCCCTCTGCTGCTTTTTGCTATGCCTGTTATGGCATGTTATTAATAACTATTCGACAAGATATTGAAACAGCAGACAAATTTGGAAAATTAGCTCTAGCTTTAGCTGCAAAAACTGATTCCCATGTGATAAAATCAATGACTTACTATGTTGTTGGTGCATTTATCAACCACGGTAAAACCCATATTAAAGATTCCCTACCGATTTTTCAGAATGGATATCAAGCTGGACTTGAAGGTGGAAATTCAGAATTTATTGGCTACTGTATTCGAGAGATTTGCCACTATTTATATTTAATGGGTACTGAATTAACAGTAGTAGCACAAAAACTTGATTATATTCCTCAAGTGTTGGCAAACTTAAATCAAGCCAGAACATTATATAATTATCAAATAATTTGGCAAGTCGTACAAAATTGGCTAGATAAATCTGAAAATCCCTGCATTCTACAGGGTGAAGCTTGTGATGAAAATAAATTATTACCAATTTTGCAGTCAGCTAATGAAATCGAAGGATTATTTCATTTTTATCTGAATAAACTAATTCTCTGCTATGCTTTCTATGACTATAAACAAGCATTAGAAATGGCAAATCAGACCAGAAAATATTTAACTGGAGGTCTGAGTTTTTCTAGTGTTCCTGTATTTTACTTTTACGATTCACTGGCAATTTTAGCTAACTACCAACAAGATAATAGTGAGATTGAATATTTACTAGCTCAAGTCAGTGAGAACCAAATAATATTACAAAAATGGGCAGAAAATGCCCCAATGAATTATCAGCATAAATATGACTTAATTGTAGCCGAAAAATGCCGTGTTCTCGGACATAAATATCAAGCAATGGATTATTATGACAGAGCGATCGCTCTTGCCCAAGAAAATGGTTATATTCAAGATGTTGCACTTGCAAACGAGCGTGCAGGTCAATTTTATCTGGCATTAAGTAAACCGAAAATTGCCCAAGCTTATATCTGGGAAGCTTATAATCGCTACATGCATTGGGGTGCAAAAGCTAAAATTAATCAATTAGAGAAAATCTATCCTCAAATAATTCAGAGAGAGCTAGAAAAAGGAAAACGTCAATCTCAATCGACTTTAACAAATACCAAAGGTAGCACAACCACAAGTCAACAAGTCTTGGATTTAACAACAGTAATTAAAGCCTCACAAGCAATTTCTAGTGAAATTGTTTTGGACAAATTACTATATAATCTACTACATATTATTTTAGAAAATTCCTCTGCTCAAAAAGGTTGTATTATTTTAGAACGTGAAGGTCAACTATTTATTGAAGCTATCGATAATGATGATAATCGGCATGACATCCAATTAAAAACGCAGAAAGTTGATAGTAGCGAATACGTGCCGATCGCAGCGATTAATTACGTTCTCAGAACTCATCAATCTTTAGTTTTAGGTAATGCTAACCAAGAAGGAATTGTGCAGACTGATTCCTATATAGTCCGCCAGCAAACAAAATCTTTATTATGTGCGCCAATTGTATATCAAGGTAAATTTGTTGGTATTGTTTACCTCGAAAATAACCTAGTCACTAATGCATTTACGAAAGATAGATTACAAATTATTCAAGTTTTAACCTCTCAAGCCGCGACTGCAATTGAGAATGCGAAACTATTTGCCAGAGAACAAGAGAAATCACAACAACTAACTAGATATTTAGCGCAATTAGCACAACAAGAAGAACAATATCGCGGTATTTTTGAAAATACAATTGATGGCTTAACAGTTTGCGATTTAGAAACAGGTCAGTTCATCGCAGTCAATCAAGCCACAATTCAAATGTATGGATATACAAACGAAGAATGGCTCAACCTCCAGCCTAAAGATTTTATTCATCCCGATTATCTGCACTGTTTTGGTGAATTTATTGAAACAGTCAAAAGTGGTAAAGAATTTTTCCGTGAAGTAGTTACTATTACTAAAGATGGGAGCCTATTAGATGTTGAAGTCAAAGCTAATGGTATCCAATATAACGGCAAACTTCATGCATTATCAGTAACTCGAGATATAACCGATCGCAAACGGGCTGAAAACTTCCTCAAACAGGAAAGAAAAAATTTAGAAATTGCCCTCGACAAACTGCAACGTACCCAATCACAACTAGTGCAGACAGAAAAAATTTCCCAACTAGGACAACTAGTGGCAGGTGTTGCCCATGAAGTCAATAACCCTGTCGGTTTTATTAATGGGAATCTTGCCCATGCTAAACAATACGTCGAAGACTTAATTAATCTCGTTAATTTATATCAAGAAAAATTTTCTGAACCTGGTATTGAAATCACCGCAGAAATAGAAAACATTGATTTAGACTTCTTAAAACAAGACCTGCTAAAAATGATTTCCTCGATGAAATTAGGTACAGACAGGATTCGCGATATCATGCGATCGCTACGCAATTTTTCTCGTGCGGATGCTAGCGAAAAACATCTAGTTAATATTCACGAAAACATTGATACAACCTTAATTGTCCTATCTCACCGGATTAAACATAAACCCGAACGACCTGCAATTCAAATTATCAAAGAATACGGAGATATTCCCCTATTAAAATGTTTTTCCGGTCAAATTAATCAAGTGTTGATGAATTTACTGGCAAATGCAATTGACGCATTAGATGAAGCAAATGTAGGAAAAACTTACCAGGAAATTGAAAAAAATCCCAACATTATCAAAATTACAACTTCCGTAACCGATAATTTCTTAACACTACGAATCGCTGATAATGGTTCAGGAATGACAGAAGCAGTATGTCAAAAACTATTTGCAGCTTTCTTTACAACCAAACCCGAAGGTAAAGGTACAGGATTAGGTTTATCAATTAGCTATCAAATAATTGTCGAAGCACATGGTGGCAAACTAGAGTGTTTTTCTTCCCCTGGAAATGGGGCAGAGTTTGTTATACAACTACCAATTTAAAGAGTGAGGGATGCGGGGACAGGAATAATCAATCTAGAACTTGTCTCTCCCTGTCTCCCCCTCCACATCTTCCTCCCATAACTACTGTTTTTTAGTAGCAGTTGTAGAAGACTTAGTAGATTTTTTGGTAGAAGCTTTAGTAGTCGATTTTGTGCTGGTACTTTTCGACTTACTTGCAGTCTTACGAGTTGATTTACCACTCGATGACTTGCTAGCTAACAACTCCAGCGCAATTTCCAGAGTTACATCCTCCACTGTACTACCTTCAGGAATACTGACGTTGGTCTTACCATATTTTATGTAAGGTCCGTAGGGACCGTCATAAATATTAATGGGTTGCTCATCATCAGGATGCACCCCTAATTCACGTAAAGCAGCTTTCGATTTACTACTGGCCCGTCCCTTCTTCGGTTCGGAGAGTATTTCCAAAGCCCTTTCCAAAGTCACCGTCAAGACATTATCACTTGCCTTGAGTGATCGATAATCTTTGCCATCCTTACCTTGATCGTGAACAATATAGGGACCAAACCTACCCAAACTAGCTTGAATTTTGGCACCAGTTTCCGGATGCATCCCTAAAGTCCGAGGTAATGCCAACAAACCCACAGCCATTTCCAGGGTTGCGGTTTCTGGAGTTACACCCTTGGGCAAAGAAACTTGCTTCGGCTTTGGATTTTCCTCTGTTTTGTCCCCCAACTGCACATAGGGACCATAAGCGCCAATCTTGATATATATTGGTTCTCCAGTTTCCGGATGGCGACCTAGTTCGTCGGGTCCTTCGGTTTTTTGACGAATAATGGTTTGGATTTTCTCCAAATCGAGGTCAGCAGGGGTCAGGTCTCTGGGAATTGAGGCAGTGACAGAAGTTTCACCATTACTAGCTTCAATATAGGCACCAAATTTACCAATCCGGACTTTGACATCAGGAATATTTAATTCCACCGTCCGCGCTGCGTCTTTGTCAATTTTGCTGTCTTGCTCTCTGACTAGGGTTTCTAGCCCCTTGTCACCCATATAAAAGTCTCGCAAATAGGGCAACCATTGCGCTTCCCCCGCAGCAATATCATCCAGGGTTTGCTCCATTTTGGAGGTAAAACTGGGGTCTACGATGTCGGGGAAATGTTTTTCCAGCAAGTCTGTGACTGCAAATGCTGTAAACGTAGGCACAAGAGCATTATTGGTTAGCTGTGCATAACCCTTGTCAATAATAGTACCGATAATACTCGCGTAGGTACTTGGTCGCCCAATCCCTTCACTTTCCAGAGTTTTCACCAGACTTGCTTCCGTATATCTCGCTGGTGGTTGAGTTTCATGCTTGATGTTTTCTAACTCAGTACATTCGGGTTGATCACCAATTTTGAGGTTCGGCAGGATCACCTCCATATTCTCCAAGGCTGCGTCGGGATCATCAGAACCTTCGACATATGCGCGGAGATAGCCCTCAAAATCGATCCGCTTCCCAGAAGAACGAAAACCAGCATCCTCAACTTGTAATTGGATTGTGATTTGCGTTTGCCGCGAATCAGCCATTTGACAAGCAACGGTGCGTTTCCAAATAAGATCGTAAAGTTTAAATTCGCGATCGCTCGGATTTAAACCGGTTTCTTGGGGGGTACGGAAGGTATTACCTGCGGGACGGATAGCTTCGTGTGCTTCCTGTGCCCCCTTAGATTTCGTTGTGTATTGACGGGGGCTAGGGCTGAGATATTCCTTGCCATAAAGCTTTTCTACACAGTCGCGAGCAGCAACAACAGCTTGCTCAGACAAATGTACCGAGTCAGTACGCATGTACGTGATATAACCTTGCTCGTACAAACTTTGAGCAATCCGCATGGTATCCCGTGCCGAAAAGCGAAGTTTGCGGTTGGCTTCCTGCTGCAAGGTGGAAGTTGTAAATGGTGGATAGGGCTTGCGGGTGACGGGACGTTCTTCTAAATCCGTCACCGACCAAGCTTTACCCACTAGTTTTGTTCTTAAAGCTTCGGCTTGGGCTTCGTTGAGCAAGACGACATTGCGTCCAGCAGCTATTTGTCCGGTGGTGGAGTCAAAATCGCTGCCTGTGGCAACTTTCTTGCCCGCAACACTGACTAAAACAGCGCTAAAGCCAGTTTTAGTATGTAACAAACTAGCTTTTAAATCCCAAAATGCGCCCGTGCGAAATGCGCGTCGCTGTCGTTCTTTTGTCACCAAAAGTCTTACTGCAACCGACTGGACACGACCAGCCGAAAGCCCAAAGGAAATTTTTTTCCACAGGAGGGGTGAGAGGGTATAACCGACAAGTCGATCCAAAATGCGCCGAGTTTCTTGGGCACGAACCACCTTTTCATCGATGGTGCGGCAATTTTTCAAGGCTTTTTGAATCGCTTCTTTGGTAATCTCGTGAAACACCATCCGCTTGGTGGGAATTTTGGGATTGAGCAACTGGTACAAATGCCAACTGATGCTTTCTCCTTCTCGGTCTTCGTCAGTCGCCAATATCAGTTCAGTGACACCTTTGAGAGCGTCTTTGAGTTGGCTGACGATTTTCTTTTTGTCCTTGGGGATGACATACAGAGGTTCAAAGTCGGCATCTACATTCACCCCGAGTTGTGCCCATTTTTCTGCTTTGACTGCGGTGGGAATTTCGCTAGCCGACTGTGGCAGGTCACGCACATGACCCATTGATGCTTCTACCTTATATCCTGCCGGAAGGTAGTTGCGAATGGTACGAGCTTTGGTCGGAGATTCAACGATGACGAGGGTTGACATGGAAATTTCAAAAAAAAAAAGAAAAGCTGCTAGGCTAAACAGTCAAGGGCTGGTGACACGCGGGTGTGAATTCCAGCTATTTCAATCTTTAACTTATATTTTGCTAATTTGGCGAGTGTTATTGGCAAATCATGCCTGAAGTATAGTAGACCAGTAGTTTATCTTTATTTTGCGCTTATTTAATTTTTATTCATTCTGCCAAAACCGCAAGGGACTTGCGAGTCAAGGCAAGTAGGGCTTTTACCCATACCCCAGTTTGGAGATTCAGGATAACACTTATAAAAATCCCATCAAATCCAGGCTGTCATTCTACTGCAATATTTTGGAAGTCAGACAAATAATAGTCAATTTTTTATTTGAATTTTGATTTGCAAATTTTTGAGGTGACGAAAATAATTGGAGCGATCGCCTATATTCAACAATATCCCTAAGCAAGCTTTTTACCATTTTTATCGATCCTAGCGACCAATCCATCAACAAAAATCAATATTAACCATCAGTAAAATATTATACTTAGGAAAAACCTATCCTCAATTACGGAATTCCAGATGTCAGAAGGCAGACTAGCAGCTAATTGAAGTTGTGTTAGGATATGTTTGGAGAAGTAAATTCGGCGGTACAGTTCTTGTTTTTATACCAATTAGCAAGCGGCTCTCCGGATAAACGTCTCTGCATCATTGGATTCTGGAGAGTTTCATTTCATGTCAATCTACGTAGGTAACCTATCCTACAGCGTCACACAAGACGACTTAACAAAGGTTTTTTCTGAATATGGCACCGTCACAAGGGTGCAATTGCCAACCGACCGGGAGACAGGTCGTGCTCGCGGTTTTGGTTTTGTCGAAATGGAAAGTGATACTGCTGAGTCTGCCGCCATTGAAGCACTGGATGGTGCGGAATGGATGGGTCGGGCACTGAAAGTTAACAAAGCAAGACCGAAAGAAGACAGGGGCAGTCGCTCTGGCGGCGGTAATTGGAATAAAGGTGGTGATGACGGCTATTCAAGACGGTTTTAATAGCTTGTTTTTAAAATCTTGAGTATGTTGATACAGCAAAGCTGAAGTTGTCTTGTCAAAAAGACATAAAAGGAATATTTGCTAATCACTATTTAATATTATGTTTAATGGCAGATGAGTAGTTTACTAGTCTGCTTTTTTATATTGGGAAATTATATCAGGTTGCCTAAATAATGACGATAAAGCCGACGCGGAGATTGGGAGATAGGGGGCGTGGAGACAAATTAATAATGACTGATTAGCCGGACTTGTAGGAGTCTGAGCGGTTTAGGTTTATGAAAAGCTTCTCAGCATTTTCTCTTTCACCCCGTTTGGTTTTGCTACCTCTATTTTCTTTCTTTTATCGATGTAATCGCTCACCTCCTGATTTTAAAAAAACTACACCCGTCATACCATTTCACGAAAAATCTGATACAGATGTAAATCCTGAAAGCTTTGCTGCATCTAAGTTTTTTAATTGCGTTAGCGAAGCTCTTCCGAAGGAAGCATTGCGACTTGCGAATTGTGAATTGGTATCAGCTCGCTATCTAGCAGTTCTTTCCTTGGTTAAACTATCGATCGCATCACCAAGAGCAGTAGTGAGACTTTTACGTGTTTGAGAATGGTTCTCTTGCTCTGTTTTCAAAGCAATTAACAAGCGATCGCGTTCTTTGGTGACTGTGATAAGTTTTGTTTGTAATTCTTGCAGTGACTCGATTTGGGAAATTTCTGTTTGAATGGCAGCATTAGTATCTCCATCTGGAAGCACTGTTTCATCAATACCTTTGATTTTCTTGATTTCGGCTTTTAGGGTTGCAACTTCCTGTTGTAATAATTGCGAATCACTGCGACGTTGTTCGGATTCGGTGTTGTAGAGTTTACGCCATTTTTCCGCACTCTCCCAGGCTTCATCACGCCCTGTCATCGCTTCTGCGACTTGTTGTTTTAGCGCTTGAATCTCCGTTAACCATTGTTGTGTTAAATCTTCACTCATAAAATTGGCTCTCATAAATCATTAAATAAGCACTGGGAATATTTTTGTGTAGACTCAATATTGTCGAGACTAAATCTAAATCTGTATATAGACTACAGGTGAGAAGGTGAAAGGGGAAGAGTTACTGTGGAAGGGTGTCATTTTTCCCTCAGCACTACCCTAATAATGTATTATTCAACACATTGAATCTATAACAGTACAAAAAACCGGCTCCACGAGGAAGTCGGTTTCTTTGAATTATTTTTGAATTAACATTCCGCAAATTAAGCAGACTAGTTAGATTAACTTAATTACACCAATTTCAAATCAGCATATTCAGCTAGCAAATCATCAGAAGTGAGTGTATCTCCTTCAGCTTGCGGAGTCCACAAAACTTCGATCGCGAGTAATTTATCGCTGGGAATGCTACCAATTTGACGCAATGCTTGACGCAAATCATCAGCGCTGTTAATTGCGGGAATATCGTATTTACCGAGAGTTGCTGCTAAAAGTGTAACAATAATATACTCCCCTGGTCCCTCAGTAATTAGAGTTGTGGGATTATCGATTTCATCACCAGGTAAAGCAGCTTGATTCTCAATATTGCCTTTGAGTTGGTTGTTAACGTTCGACAGTGTTTCTTCAGTAAACTTACTGCGTTCAGCTAAAGACAAACGGTTAAATTCGCTTTCGGCAGAAGTGAGTCTCGCTTGCTGTGTACCGCCACCTGCATATACCCAATATTCGGGGTGACGAAGTAGTGCCAAACTAGCTTCTTGCAAGACTTCTGCACGTCCTGCTGTGCTATCAGTATCAGCAGTTTCCGCAATGCGATCGAGTTCTTGTTGTAACCCCCGTGCGCTTGCCAACATCCCAACTTGTAAACGAGTCACCGATACAGTGGGGTTAGGGGTATAAGCTTCTTCGTAACTGTCACCGCTACCAGCACGACGAAAACTTTGGAGGAGGAAATTAGCAACGGCAAAAAATATCAAAATGCCAAATAAGCTACCAAATCCACCAAATCCCCATAAGGGAAGTAGGAATGGAAAACCAAATCCACCACCATACCCACCACCATATCCACCACCAGGTGCATAGGTTCGTGGGGCGCTGTAAGGACGGCTAGAAGATGGCATCCGGAAGGAGCCACCACCAATTCTACCTCCACTGCGGGCTGCTAGCGCTCCATCAGCATGACCAAATGCCAAGCCGAAGACAAGACATATAAGGAACAGCGATTTTAGTAAGGCTTTAAAAGGATGTTTGATAGTCTGTTGTAGTCTTTTACGCATAACGCATTCCTGAAAAATTTCTTGGTTATATCTCCCAATCGTATAGGAGTGTTGCGCTTGCTTGTTAACGCCAGCTTTTGATGAGTAACCACAAGTCAGTAAGGCTCTGAGCTACCTTCTATAATTTACCGCTTCTTTACAGGTGAGGACAGCAAACTCTAGGCGGATTTCTGAGGGGATAACCGTACTGGAGAAGGGGTAGAGAGATGATGATTCTAGAAAATTAATTAAAGATTAAATTTCTCTATAATTTCATTAGGGTAATAAGTGCGATCGCAATTCTTCAGCAATATTTAGATTACATAATATTAATCTGGATATGAAAATCCGATCGCAGTATGTGAAGTATTAAGAATAGAGACTTTTGTCATCATAATTAGTGGTTATACAATGTATTTTGTGAGAGAGAAGTTACAGGATGCATCCCTATTTAGCAATCGCAAATTATCTTTGCGAAGTAAGATAATATACTTAGTCCTGGGAATTTTATTATGTGTACTAGTTTATTCGGCTTTTGTCAGAAGCCCTGTTAATACTTTAGTCGGATTAATTTTATTTTTATTGGGTTTATTTTTGCTGATTCAAGGCAATATTGCAGAGAAGAGAAGAAATAAATTAGCAATTATAAATTCTCATGAAAATGTAGAATTAATCAATACAAAAATAATAGATAGAAAAGATGGTAATTTGAGCGTGACTATTTTCAGTAGAAGTAGCGAGAAACATTATATTTATATAGGGAATTTTCAAATTCAAATGAGTAGCGATATTTCTCTAACATTGGATGAATTGAGTGATGTGTTTCATCGGATGATAGCTATAGCCGAAAATCCTGTAGAAGCAATTAACAAATTTGCTCAAGAATTGCAACAAGAATTAAGAAATAAACCAGAAATTAAACTATATTTTGATATTGACACAGATAGTAACGTGCAAAGTTTAGTTAATAAAATTATTAAACTTTTGCTTGCTCCTAAATTTTATCCAATTAGGAAAATAGATAATACTGGTGATTTAGTACGTGTAGAATATCTTGAGGATGACGAAGAACTTGAGAGTATTGTTATTTACAAAGGGTATAAAATTCACCTGCACAAAAATCAAAATAATCGCTGGCATTATCGTATCCAAAACAGAGAACTATTATTTTTGGAATTAAACAGAAAATGGCGACGTTATTCTCGAAAAGAAAATGCGATCGCACGAGCGAAAAAACAAATTAAAGAAGATATCTTTAAAAATTGGGAAACTAGTATGGATAGTTAGGAGGAGCCCATAATATCAGCCATATTTTGACTTTAAACTTGCGGTAAGTTTACTACTTAATTTCTTTATTCTCTATTAACTTCTTAAACTCACAATCTGTTTGAAGTGGAAGAAATCCTATCTCCATTTTTGCCCATTCTTGACATTGTTCATTCAACTGGATTGCTTTGCTTAGTTCTGTAAGTGCATATTCTCTTTCATGAGCTAAAGCATGTAAAACTGAACGCTCATAAAAGGTTGTAGCTTGTTCGATAAGCTGATTATGCCTATTCCCCCAGAGCTTATGATTCTCATCATTAACCTTTTGAATTGCTATCTTACGATCTTCTAATATAGTTTTATCATGTTCCTGTTTTTCAGTCTCGGAAAATGTTTCAACACGTAATAGTTTTTCATTCGCATATGCACGACAAGCCCACATTCTAAAAGATGTACTTCCAAGCTTTATTGCTTTATCATAATGAATTATTGCGTTGGAATAGTTTCCAAGTCGAAGATAAGCATTTCCAAGCTTTTGCTGAATCTCATAGTCATCAACACCATCTTCAGAAGCTATTTCTGATGCGCGCTCATATTTTTCAATAGCTTTATTAAAGTTATCAGAACCACCTAATTTGCATAACACATCACCCAATCTATATAAACTCTGATATTGGCGAGGATTAATTCTTATAGCTTCTTCATACTTTTGAATTGCCTCTTCATCTTTTCCTAGTTTAGTAAGTGAATCACCTAAGCTATGAAAAACCCATGCCTGTCCTGAGCTGGTATTATCAGGATTAAACTTTAGAGATTCTTCATAACTATTTATTGCTTCAATATCTTTATTCTCACTAGCATACAAAAGCCCTTTTTTATAATGGGTTTCCGCTATCCAATTTTCAGGTGCTTTAATTTTGAGAGCTTCATCATATTTCTCATGTGCTTCTTTGGATTTATTGACTAATCTTGCTAGTGCATCTCCCTGAGAGTGTATAGCCCAATAATAATCTTTACTAATTTCCAATGCATCTTCATATTCGCGAATTGCTTGTTTATATTGACCTATAGCAGACCAAGCATTACCCTTTTTGCATAAAACTTCAGCCAAAAAATTACGATCTACTCCTCTTAATAATTTTTCTTGCCTGGAAAATATCTCAAAAGCCTCTTTGTAGATATCTATTGCTTTCTTGAAATACTGTATTGCTTTTTCTCTTTCATTTTCATCATGATTTGAATCTGAATTTATCAGTTTATATCTACCTATTAGAAACAACACATCTCCTAATTTGACATTAAAACTTGCTGGTAAAGCTGTTAATTTAAAGCTTTCCTTAAACTTTTCAAGAATATCTGGGTAATTCTCAATTGTTTGGAGTGATTCTGTAGAGATAGGGGAAAATCTAGAATCAGAAAGAACCTTAATATCTTCTATTGAAACCACAAGTCCCAAAAGACCAGATGTATTCTCCATCAGCTTTACTGATTCAGCACGAAACTCAGATTTTATATCCTCTTTAGATTTGATAAACTCTTTTGTCATTTGCTCTTTCATAAAGTAATCTACCCAGAATTTGAGTGCAAAACCAGCCAGAGTACCTAGTAAAGCTAAAATACCTAAAAATCGACCTAGCGAATCTGAAACTTCTTCTTGAACAATGTCATGAACTGTATTACTGTGTTGGAGAAACTCTTCAATTTCCTTTTTTTCCTCGTTAGTTAAGCTTGAAATAGGAGATGCCGAGGTACTTGCGATACCAGTAGAAAGAAATCCAATAGAAAGAAGAGTAATTAAAAACCTAGTTAAAAATTTTTTGGACAATAATATACGACTAGTACAAGATGGAAATTTTCTGAACATCACAGTCAACCTCCAAAAACGCTAAATATCATAATTTACAGTGCTTTTCAGGTAAATGAAGTACAACAATAGGGGCGAATAGTCTTTCGCTTCTACAATACATGTACCTCACAAAGCCAGAATCTACTGTATCCCTGTTTTGTCACTCTCGGAAAACAATAATCTCAGGCTGATTCTGAGACTTTGATTTCATCAAGGTTTGAGCCTTTATTTTCTAACAGAAACTAAAATTTATAGACAAAACGTGGAAATTAAAGCCCTGTAACTGTTTGGGCGATTAGATTCTCCCAATCTGACAAAAGAGGGGTATTTATTTATAGTTAATATTAGAGTAAACTTACCTATGTTTTAGTTTTCATTTCAATAATAATCATAAAGATTTTTGTAATAAGATTAGATTTTTTGGATAATGATATTAATTTCTGTAAATAAATATAACAATATACAGGGTGAAGCTGTAATAGAGAATGAATTTGTTAGATGAAAGTTAATTTACTAATTTACTAACAAGCAAGATTGGATACTGTTAGAGGACGCAGTAAGAAAACATCTAAAATGTACCTCTAATTACACGCAATGACGAGAATCCTGTATTACCTCAATAATTATCAAAAAAGGTAAAAGCCAAAACTTTAACTTTTACCTGTATCACTTTAACTAATCACATCAGCTTCCTTTTCCAATGGTTTCTGCGGTTCCACTGGTTCCTTAAACGCTAACCTCAACAATGGTGGAGCAATAAACGTTGTCAAAATCACCATCATAATAATTGCGGCTTGCAATGGTTTATCCAAAACACCACTGGCAGAACCAATCCCCGCAAACACCAAACCAACCTCACCACGGGGAATCATCCCCACACCAATCGCCACCCGATTAATTCCCGGTTGTCCAAATACTGCCCAACCTGTGACGAGTTTACCGATAATTGCGATCGCAATCAAAAATGTGGCAATAAATAATCCTTCCCGGTTGCTAGGAATTGCCGGATTCAGGACACTGAGGTCAACTTTTGCGCCAACTGTAACAAAGAATACAGGAACTAAAACATCAGCGATCGGTTTTACTTGCTCGTCGAGTTCTTTACGTTTGTCGGTTTCATCAAGTACCAAACCCGCAGCAAACGCACCCAAAATGGCTTCTAAATGAATGGCGTTACCAATAAAAGCCATAAAAAAGGCAAATACTAATGCGGGAATAATTATATTACCTCGCGTTTGCAACTTATCGGCAATCCCCACAAAGGATTTATTAAAGAACTTTCCGAGTAATATCGAACCAATCAAAAATGTGGTGGCGCTGACAATCAAGTAGATAACGTTGGCAATATCAACTTCACCTGTTTTTGCCAAACTCGCAACTACTGCTAACACAATGATTCCGAGAATGTCGTCAATTACCGCAGCACCAACAATAATTTGACCTTCACGGGATTTGAGTTGACCAATTTCCGAAAGCACTTTGGAGGTAATCCCAATACTTGTGGCTGTCAGTGCTGCACCTGCAAAAATGGCTGGAATCGCGGGAAAATGGAAGAAATAAATTAACCCAACTGTACCCGCAACAAAGGGAACTGCCACACCCACACAAGCTACAACTGTTGCTTGATATCCAACTTTTGTTAATTCTTTTAAATCTGATTCTAAACCAATTTCAAACAGGAGAATTATCACCCCAATTTCCGCTAAAACGGAAACAACTTCACTTTGAGCTTCAAAAATTGAGGTTGCCGCATCGGGAGTCAGATTGCTAATGAATTGCAAAATTCCCATAATTACAGAGTTGGAAGCTTCGGCACCACCTTCAGGAAATACCAAAAGATGTAAAGCGGAAGCACCAACGATGACACCAGCGACTAATTCACCTAAAACTGGTGGTAAGTCTAGTTTCCGAGAAACTTCCCCACCGATTTTACTGGCAATATAAACAACAATTAAGCTCAGTAATACTCCGGTGAGAACAATAGGACTATATTCAGATGGGGTAGCTGTTGCCAGTAAAGATTGGGAAATCAGCTTTGATACAGGGGTAAGGATATTTACTGGGTTTAAAAAAGTCATCTTCTATTTCTGTGGCATGAATTGTTTGGGAATGTAGAGACTAAGCTGATGTGCGGCTAAATTGTATAAGGCGAAAACGTCAAATTACTGTAGTGCGGGCAAGATGCCCGCGTCTAATATACAAATTAAATGCGCCACAGCTTACAACAATTTTCGGTACATTATTTCCTGGAAATCTCCTTAGATTAAGTTCTTGGATCAAATACTTCCTGGCTGGGTAGAATAGCCAAAGGAATCGTCTTGTGAACCATATTCCGAAGATGTGGAAACATTCGCATAACTGGGATTAACCATTGTCAATGCTTGTTTCAAAGCTTCAGCACGTTCGGTAAATACGTTCTCTTGGGGTACGATTTGGAAAATTCCTAATTTCTCAAAACGCTTCTTAACTTTAGCCGCAGTCATAATTATTAAGACTTGACGACCACTTTCTGCTGTTTCCTTGATGACATTCTCTAATGCTAGAGCAGCAGTGACACCTACCTTGGAGACATCACTCAAATCCATAATTAACACATCGCTATCTGCCATTGCTGTATGTTCCCGTGCGATCGCTTTGGATACACCGAATATCATGGAACCGCTCAAGTAAAATAGTAATACGCGACCATTTGCTAATTCAAACAAGCGTTTTTCTTCCGGTGTCAGCACAATTGCATTGTCTGCATCAGTGATGGTTTTAACTTCTTGACCTTGCAATTCCGATAACGTTTCGATTGTCAAGATATTGGCAATGAATACACCAACACCAACTGCCACAATCAAATCGACAAATACCGTCAGCAACAACACACCATACATAATGATGGAACCCTTGAGCGATACTTTGTGCGATCGCTTCAAGAAACTCCAGTCGAGAATATCAATACCAACTTTCAGTGCAATCCCCGCAAGTACAGCCATCGGGATGGGTTGAGTTAACTTTGCTGCACCCAAAACCACAACTAGCAAAACCAACGCACGAGTCAAACCAGAAACCGCAGTTTTTGCCCCAGTTTGAATATTGACAACTGTTCCCATTGTGGCACCTGCACCAGGTAAACCACCGCATAAACCAGAAACCACGTTAGCAATACCTTGACCAATTAACTCTTTATTTGATTTGTGTTCGGTACGGGTCAAACTATCAGCAACTACCGCAGTTAGCAGGGTATCAATACATCCCAATAAACCTAACATGACACCGTCAAGCAACATGACTGTGACTTGACCAGGTGTAAATGTGGGCATTTGAATCGTCGGTAAACCAACGGGAATCTCACCAATTCTTCTAATGCTTTCAACATTACTAAACACAGTTAAAGAAACCACTGTACCCACAATCAAAGCAACGAGTTGAGGTGGTACAATGCGTTTGATTTTGGCTGGCATGAAGAAAATAATTGCCAGTGTTAGTAGCCCTAATGTTAGCTCCGCAGGATTAATATTTGATAACAAATTGGGCAGATTTTGTACCATTCCCAACACCCCACCTTTGGGGTTTGCCTGTCCGACGAAGGGAGCAATTTGCAGAATAATCAGAATGACTCCGATACCCGACATAAAGCCGGAAATAACGCTGTAAGGCATCAAGGTAATATATTTACCCAATTTAAGGATGCCGAACAGAATTTGGAATATCCCAGCTAACATGACAACAGTAAAAGCCATTGCCAAACCATTTTCTGGGTTAGTTGCTGTGAGAGAAGCAATGATAGTAGTAATGACTACCGTCATCGGTCCAGTTGGTTCAGAAATCAGCGTTGGAGTCCCACCAAATAAGGCAGCAAAAAAGCCAACGCAGACTGCACCATAAAGACCGGCAACTGCACCAGCCCCGGAAGCAACACCGAAAGCTAATGCCAGTGGCAGAGAAACAATTGCGGCAGTTACACCACCGAAGATATCACCGCGTAAATTGCGGAAATGGATTTTGTTGGTTATTCCCATTGCTCGAAAAAATTAATAATGTTGGCTGCTTGAATTAGATATTTGCAAATGTACTTGGCGGCAAATCTTTGATTTATTGACTTCAGCAAAATTGATTGAGTTAATATTTGCTGATAATTTGTATTCAAAAATTACTAAATCACTATCTTTTTGTCATTTTGTCATCACAAATGCTTGGGAACAATTCCAAGGGAAGATTAAAATTTTTCAGTTTTGTTATTTAATCCACTTAGTTTTTGCGATCGCCAAGATTTTAAAAGTAGCTTCAAAGTTACTTTGGTGATTTTTTGTAGTCTGAAATAACTTGATTAAATTAGTGAGACATTACTCCTTAAAATGTAGATACTATTTTTAGGTAATGTAAGAAAGTACAAGGAACAAAAATTTACTCCTTGCACATATGTTGTCCTGATGGATTGCATCATTAATTGTCAATTCCCAAAAGAACAAATCAATTAATTACAGCAATTAAAAAGCTCTCTAGCTAGTTTTAGTATCACTAGACACGAGAATTAATTCGATAATTTATAGCTTACAGCTTTTCTTGTCTCAGTGGTCAATCTGGGAATAATAAATATAAAACAAATATTAAATATCTTCCATAGTATTTAATCTATATATGCTTTTAAATTACTCGTAAATTATTTATAATATAAAGGAAATTTATAGCAAAAGAAATTGCCCTCCTCATCTCACGTGAATTCAATGAAACTGAACCCAATATCTTCTCTGATGGCAGGAGATAGGTCATATTTTAAATGAATAGGGATGCGATATTTATTGCATCCCTACTTTTTAGGAAAATTTAGGAATATTTTAGGAAGATTTAGGATATTTCATCCAAGTCAACCCATTCATCATAGGATGAGTCGTAACCCACATACTGTACAAAGTATTGCTGACCTTGGGCTTTACCAATAATTGCCGAAAACCAATCTTCTTCATCTTCATCCCAAACCTTGACTTTTTGACCGATCGCATATCCATTTTCGTCGATAGAATTGCGATCGCGAATGCGGATATCTTCTTCATCAACCCATTCATCATTAGATGAACCTTGACCAACATAACTGACGAAGAATTGTTGAGCAGCAATTTTCTCAATCGTTGCTCGATACCAATCTTCTTCTTCACTGTCCCAGACTTCTATTGTTTGTCCTACTGCATACTTATCACTATCTGAGTTTGCAGCAGAAGCATTGCTAGCAAGAGTATCATGTGTGGGTTTTGGCGCTGCGGCTATTTCTGCTTTCACTAAAGTGTGAGCTTGCAAAATCAAATGCCGAGCTACGGTTTGAATTCCCGTATGTTCATAATAATTAGTGGTTTGGTCTAGGAATGCAGCGACAAAATCTAAGTTATCGTCAGCAAATTGAATAAAATTACCGAGATGACTAGAAATAGATTGGGGTGTTACGCCCGTCTTGGTAACTAAATTACCCATCCAACCTTGCACCGAGTTAAAACCCTGAGTAATAAAACCCAGTTTGTCGTTGGCGTTGTCACCTGGGAGAGTGCTGCTGACGGTTGAAAAGAGGGGATTTTGAGTAATTGCACTTGTATCTGCACTAGTGATAATTGCTTGGATTTTACCCAAAAAGTCGGGACCTAAGGGCAAAATTCCATCTATGCAAACCAAAGCTACCATCCGCATTAAGGACTCATTTTGGTAGTGGCTGCCCAGAGCATTGACAAACGCTTGGGGATTAGGTTGGGGAATCCCATTGAGTTTGGAGAAAGCAATAATTTCGATCGCAATTTTCAGAACTAGATCGATGGTTTGGGTGACATCTGCCTTGGGAGTGATGTTATTTAAGAAAGACAGAAAAGCGATTTTTTCGCCCACTTTGCTCGCTAAAGCTGCCGTTGCCATTACCATATCTGCCTTATCAATGGTTTGATACAGTTTGATGGCTGCTTGATAACCCTGTTGGGAGTCATTATATAAAGTTGTCGCGCGATCGCGAATTTTCTGAATTACATTCGCATCAGTTTCTCCCGTAATTGCCCGGATACTATTGTCAAACCCTAGCAAATTATTCCACTCACCAGGTGCTACAAAATCGAGAGCCTTTAAGACTTTAACGGTAATATTATCATTAGGTAACTCGTCAACCAGTTGAATAATGGATTTATCCATAGCCAATTCTCAAAACCTCAAATGGTGGTTGTTTTCACAGGGTTCAGCTATCCCTGAGAAGTAACACAAAGCTTTAACTGAACCATATTGGTAGAATTCCCAAATTTGACAGCTAAGTAACTTTTTTTCAGTTGATTTAAGAATTATTACGTATCGCTGTTGTGTGAATATATATTTTCTAGAGTAAATGCTGCGGCGATCGCGATCGAAGCTCTTGCTAAAATTCTGCTGCCAATGTCCTTAATACTGAATTTTTGAGATTAACTGACTTAGAATTCTGACAACTAGGGATTACTGGGCTGGGTTTGAGTTTCAGTCTGTGCTTCAGGTTGGGTTTGTGGTTGACTTTGCGGTAAGCTTGTTTTCAATTCCTCAGCAATTAATTGTCTAATTATTTCCCGCAATTCTTCCGTTTTCACTTGAGGTTGTAATGGGGGTAAAGCCTTTTTCAACTCCTCGGAAATTACCTGTCTAACTATTTCTTGTAATTCTTGAGTTTTAACTTGTGGTTCTGGGTTTTTTTTCTGTTGAGAATCTTCTGCGGGACGTTGGCATAGTTCTTCTATTTCTGGTTGACTATATTCATCAACTTCTATAGAAGATTTATGATATGTGAAGCTATCTCTTGATAAAAAAGTAGCAATACTTCTTAGTCCATAATGCTCAACTCCATTTTGGTAATAGTATTCATACACTTTTTTCTGTTGATTAAATTTACCATCAAGTCTTATCTTTTGAGATTCATAATACTTCATACACTCGAAATCTAAATTGGTATTAGCTTGTGCCTTATGTGCAGAGAAGCCAATTAAAAGTCCTGCGATCGCAATAGTTTTTACAATAGAATTGTTCATCTTATCCTTCCACAATTACTTGTTCATCCGTTATTACTGTTTAGAATTAGGTTGGAAGTCGAATTATTATGCAGACCAAACTAAAAAAAGGTTAAAAAATTAGCGATAGCACAGGTGGGGTATACTTTATTTGTTTGAGGAATGCTATAAACTAACCTGATTTCGGGTTAAGCCAGAAGCTAAAAAGCTGATTCTGTAAGGATTGAGTAAAACTCTAAGTGATGTAAGAAGCGATTAAAGTGGAATCATTTTGTCAACAAGGCTTACAAATGAGGCTAATATCAACAATATGCCTTATTGAGAATAGATTGAAACAGAGCTTCAGACGGAACAATGAGAAATCAAGGGTTTTGAGGATTTCTTATCCCGAACTCAGGTTAAACTATGCTTTCATATACCTGAATAGTTATCTAACTACGTTTGCGCTTCTCTTGGAAAATTATATAAGTGAATATAACAATTGACGAAAAATGAATAAAAATTTGAAACGTGATTTCAGATTCTGATAAATGGGAATAGGAATAAGGTGATGTAGTCGGATATTTATTCACTAGAAAATAAGCTGCCTGAATCAAACGTACTACCAAAAAAAGAATAAATCCTATATAAAAATCTACTACATTACGAAATCTCAAGACTTTATAGCCCATGAATAGCATACAGACACCTAATATTAAAATAAATGAGTGATAATATATATGCTCTGATGACGCAGAAGACCAAGCTATTGATATCAAATTTAGGTCTACTTTAATGAATGCAAGTGCCTGAATTATAATCCATAATCCGCAACTAACTCGGAGTAATTTTCTCATTTTTTTTAGTTTTAATGATGACACTGAAAAATATTTATAGGAGTCCGATTTGATTATTGAAAATATACGTAGGGTACGTTAGCGACAGCGTAACGTACCATTCGCGGGCATTTGGTGCGTTAGGAACTCCGAGCTTGATTAACAAGTTCCTACTTTACAGCTAAACCAAAAATAAATTGCGATCGCAACCGATGAAAGTGGCTCCAGTTTTGAGAGAGTTGAAAATGTAAAAACTGAAAATGTGTTACACAAAGATGGAAATTGTATCAACAGCTAATTTTGAGCTTCTAAATACCATAACCTTGCACTTGTTCTCCTCAAAAATGATTGAAAACCTTATTTGGTAAAGATTATAGCTTTAATCACCAAGCCCTACTTATTTGTGGGTTTTTCCGGTAAAGGACTAACTTGAAGACAGGAAAATCGCAGCATCAAAAATCCCTCACTTCCTTTCTCTCCATCTACAATTTGTAAAGAAGTTTATCGGAGTGAACTATGCGTTTACTACACACAATGCTGCGGGTGGGAAATCTTGAAGAGTCTTTGAAGTTTTACTGCGAAATCCTGGGGATGAAATTGTTACGACGAAAAGATTATCCAGGTGGAGAATTTACCCTCGCGTTTGTTGGTTATGGTGACGAGTCTGACAATACAGTGTTAGAACTTACCTATAACTGGGGTAAAGAAAAATACGAATTAGGCGATGCTTACGGTCATATTGCGATCGGGGTTGATGATATTTACGCTACCTGTGAACAAATTAAACAGCAGGGTGGTAAAGTCACACGAGAACCGGGACCAATGAAACATGGTTCGACGGTGATTGCTTTTGTTGAAGACCCTGATCGCTATAAAGTTGAACTAATTCAGTTAAATACCCAGGGTTCATCCACCAAAAATGACACTAATCAAAAATTAGTGAATACGTAATTTTACTTGTAAATACAGGTGTGATGGAGTTGAGTCTTAAGCAGTGTTTGCAGTTACAACACTCACTCCCGATGGGAGTATCGCGAATACTATTCGCAGGAAGTCTAGTTAGTAGTGGGATGTGGAGTCAATTGTGTTTACCTTCAGTTGCCCAAACATCCCCACAAAATTCCCACATCCCGACTGCGAAAATACCTGATGCAACATTTCCAGGGTCAACTCCAACTATACCTAGTGAAATTATTCCTCAAATATCTCCACCGGAAGAAGATATCAATACACATTCTACGTTGGTAGAATTTTCTGGGGAAGCCTCTTCCTGGTTTCGCAAGATGTCGCAACTGTCCCCCGACGAGGGGGAGAAAAATCAAGATTCTTCCCTGGTTTCGGGGGTTGGAGAGGATAGATATTTGCTGACAATTGACACGACAAATAATTTGGATGGTAATTCCGATATTATTTCTAATGGATTAATTCTCCAGCCTAGTGTGGCGGAACTTGCTGATGTGCAACCAAGTGATTGGGCATATCGAGCTTTAAAGTCTTTGGTAGAGCGTTACGGGATTATTTCTGCATATCCAGACCGTAAATTCCGTGGCAATCAACCAATGACACGGTATGAGTTTGCTGCTGCTTTAGCCTCAACACTGAATAAAGTTGAAGATTTGCTCGCAAATATGAGCGGCGATGAATATGTGCGTCAAGATGCAATTACCGTTCGGCGCTTACAAACAGAATATGCATCAGTATTAAAAGAACTACGTGACAGAATTGATTTGACTGAATATAAAGCTGCGGCAATCGCAGCAAATCAATTTTCGATCACAACGAAACTCAAAGGACAGCATATTGTGGGTTTAACTGGAGGTAGCAGTGCCAGTAATACAGTTGTATCGCGATCGCGTCTCAATCTTTTGACTAGTTTCGACAAGAAGGATTTACTAGTTACGCAGTTAGAATCTGGTAACAATGGTGGCGATACGGTTAGTCAAGAACAACGAGAAAATGTGAATTTATTGGGTACAAATGGTGTTTTTGCTAATGCTGGTGGACTTGATTATACCGATGTTGGCTCAAATTTAAAATTACGGCGTTTATATTACCAATTTCGCCCGACAAATGATTTAGCAGTGACAGTTGGTGCAAAAATGTCGCCCCGCGATTTCATTGATAAAAATGCCTATGCCAACAATGAATCTCTAGATTTTAGCTCCGGCGCTTTCCTCAATAATCCCCTGATTGTCCAAAATCAAATCGATCGCATCGGCGGTGCTGGTGCAGCAGTTGCATGGCAGCCTCAAGGTAGTAAATTAGGAGTGCGATCGCTTTACATTGCTGCGAATGCAGATCAGCCTCAGGAAGGTATTTCCGGCAATAACCATCAAGCCAGTGTCGAAGTTGAATATGCTCTCAATCAGAAGCTCAAGTTACGTTTACAATATACCAATGCACTAGTTAATAATACTGATATTAATGCCTTGGGAATTAATGCAGAATATGCTCTCAATCGTAATGCTGGGGTATTTGGGAGATTTGGTATTGGTAATTATGCCGGATTGAACAGTACCCTCAACCGGGATTTGAGCGCCCATCCCGTCAGTTGGTCGGTTGGCATGGGTTTACGTAATGTTGTTGTACCTGGTACATTAGCAGGAATTGCGATCGCCCAACCTTTCGTTACGGGTGATGTGGGAAATGCCACCCAAACCAATTTTGAAGCTTTTTACAATTTTCAACTCAGCGACAACATCAGCGTCACACCAATTTTTTCAGTAGTCGCCAACCCGGATAATGACAAAGACAACGGTACAATTTGGCAAACTACTTTGAGAACGGTATTTTCTTTTTAGAGAATTGGGTAATCAGCAATGGGCAATGGATATTAAAATCAAACATTTACTGCAATAATTCGGGATTAATATCCAAACCAGCAAGCTGTTCGGGAGAAAGTTCACGTAATTTTGCTGCTAATTGTTCGCGCTTTTGATATTCGCGATCGGCACGTTGAGTTTCTAGTTCTCGTAGTTGGTTCATTTCTACAGGAGTGAGGAACTTTTGTCCTGAAGGAGAAAAAATTTCCAGGTTATCAGGTGTGAGTTGAAAGCGTATTCCCAAACGTGGACTTATCCAACCATCAATTTCATCAATTACTTCTAATTCATTTCCAGAGCCAACTAACCCAATTAATTCATTTTTATCTGGGTCATAAATATAATACTCTTCAACTCCATAACGTTGATAAAACAGGAGTTTATTCGTCATTTCCTTGGTGCGATTACTAGGAGATAATATTTCAAATACTACCTGTGGGGGAATATCTCCTTCTTCCCACTGTTTATATGAACCTCGATCGCACTTTTGCCTACCAAAAACTACCATTGTATCGGGAGCTTGTTTTATATTTGCATTTCCTTTAACCGGATACCAAAATAAATCTCCAGCGATAAATACATCATCCCGTGACGCAAATAATATTTCCAGATTTTCTTTAATAGTAACTATCCAGCGAAATTGCTTGGTGTTATCTGCCATTGGTTTTCCGTCACTTTCTGGGTAGATAATTTCAGCATCAGTTTCCGGTATAACTTGTTGTACCATCGCAGCACCTCCTATTCCTATCATAATACTGGCGTTTGAGGATGATAACTGTACTAATAGGGCATTTATTTCGTTTTTGTAGATTCAGACCCTAATTCCTTCCCATTGGATGAAACATGCTTGTGTGCTGCTACAGTATCATCTGATAATCAACGATGGCATCATTCAACATGGCAAATAGCCAGAAAATGCTGTGCTAGGAAACAACAAAGGAAAGAAAGCTACCAGATAAGCTAGCCCAAAAGCCTGTAAAGTGGTATTTTTTTCTTTTGGATTCTTACTTTTGACTTTTACCAAGTTGCACTAGTAGTCTGTCAGGGTTGAAATGAGGGACTGTAGTGCGGGCATCTTGCCCGCGTGAGCGAGACGCTCACACTACCAAAAATCCCTCAAAACAAAATTGACAGACTACTAGTTACAATGGTTCTACCATCAACAGAGCGTGACTTGCATCTAGATGTTTGTTCCTGGTTCAATCAAGCGTACCGGGAATAGTAAAAGGTGCGAGTATAAATACTATAGAGAAATAAAAAATTAAAATCTCGAATCTAACTCTAATAAATCCTAACTTTTAACTTAAATCCTCAAGATGCAACCTACAGACCCAGATAAATTTACCGATAAAGCTTGGGAAGCGATCGCAAAATCCCAGGAGGTTGTTCGCGCTTATCAGCAACAACAGCTAGAAGTTGAACATTTAATACTCGCTGCTTTAAATCAAGACAATGGACTTGCTGCCCGCATTCTCAATCGTGCTGGTGCAGATGCCAACCGTGTTCAACAACAACTTGAAGAATATGCTCGTCGTCAACCCAAAGTCGGTAGAAGCGATCAATTATATCTGGGTCGGGGTTTAGATATTTTACTGGATCGCGCCGAGGAAGCTCGCGATCGCAGGTCGGATTCCTTCATTTCCATTGAGCATATTCTCCTGGGTTTTGCTGAGGATGAGCGGATTGGTAAACGTATTCTCAAAGGGATGGATGTAGACACAGCCAAGCTGGAGACAACTATTAAAGCTGTGCGTGGTAGTCAAAAAGTTACTGACCAAAATCCCGAATCTAAGTATGAAGCCCTCCAAAAATTTGGTACAGATTTAACGGAATCCGCCAAGGCTGGTAAACTTGACCCCGTAATTGGGCGTGATGATGAAATTCGTCGAGTCATTCAAGTGTTGTCGCGACGTAGTAAAAACAACCCCGTATTAATTGGTGAACCTGGTGTTGGTAAAACTGCGATCGCGGAAGCTTTGGCACAACGAATAGTTAATGGTGATGTGCCGGAATCGTTGAAAAATCGGCAATTAATTTCCCTCGATATCGGTAGCCTCATTGCTGGGGCAAAATACCGTGGTGAATTTGAAGACCGCCTCAAAGCCGTTCTCCGCGAAGTTACGGAATCGAATGGGCAAATAGTTTTATTCATCGACGAACTACACACAGTTGTGGGTGCTGGTTCTGGACAACAAGGTTCGATGGATGCCGGAAATCTACTGAAACCGATGTTGGCACGGGGAGAACTACGCTGTATTGGTGCTTCCACCCTGGATGAGTATCGTAAATATATTGAGAAAGATGCTGCCTTAGAAAGACGCTTTCAACAGGTATTTGTCGATCAACCCAGCGTCGAAAACACAATTTCCATTTTACGGGGATTGAAGGAACGTTACGAAGTCCACCACAACGTTAAAATTTCCGACTCCGCCCTCGTTGCCGCCGCGACACTTTCCGCCCGCTATATTTCCGATCGCTTCTTACCCGACAAAGCGATCGATTTAGTCGATGAAGCTGCCGCCCAATTGAAAATGGAAATCACCTCCAAACCGGCGGAATTGGAAACCACTGAACGTCGTTTGATGCAATTGGAGATGGAAAAACTTTCTCTGGCAGGGGAAGATAAAGCCGTATTGCAAACCAAAGAAAGATTAGGACGAATCGAGCAAGAAATTAGCAAATTAACCGCCAAACAACAGGAATTAAACGGGCAATGGCAGGGTGAAAAGCAGTTATTGGAAGCAATTAGCGCCCTGAAGCAAGAAGAAGAAAAATTACGGGTACAAATCGAACAAGCCGAACGTGCTTATGATTTAAATAAAGCCGCACAGTTGAAATATGGCAAATTAGAAGCAGTACAGCGCGATCGCGAAGCTAAAGAAACCCAGTTAATCGATTTGCAAAGCACAGGTTCCACCCTACTGCGTGAACAAGTTACTGAAGCTGACATTGCCGAAATTGTCGCCAAATGGACGGGGATTCCTGTCAACCGCTTACTAGAGTCGGAGCGGCAGAAATTATTACAACTCGAAAGTCACCTCCACAAACGTGTCATCGGACAATCAGAAGCTGTCGAAGCCGTTTCTGCTGCCATTCGTCGTGCCCGTGCCGGGATGAAAGACCCCAACCGACCGATTGGTTCGTTCCTCTTCATGGGACCAACGGGAGTTGGAAAAACTGAGTTGGCGCGGGCTTTAGCCCAGTTTATGTTTGACTCAGAAGATGCATTAGTGCGACTCGACATGTCCGAGTATATGGAGAAACATTCCGTATCTCGCCTAGTTGGTGCGCCTCCTGGTTATGTAGGCTATGAAGAAGGTGGACAGCTTTCGGAGACAGTTCGCCGTAAACCTTATTCTGTAGTGCTTTTAGATGAAGTAGAGAAAGCACATCCAGATGTATTTAATATACTGCTCCAGGTTTTAGATGACGGGAGAATTACTGACTCTCAAGGACGTGCAGTAGACTTTCGTAACACTGTTATTGTTATGACAAGTAACATTGGTAGCGAACATATTCTCGACGTTTCCAGCGATGATAGTCAGTACGAAAAAATGCGAAACCGGGTACTCGAAGCCCTGAGAAACCATTTCCGTCCCGAATTTCTCAACCGCATCGACGACTTAATCATTTTCCATCCCCTCAATCGCAGCGAAATGGGGCAAATTATCCGCATTCAACTCAAACGAGTCGAAAGCCTCCTGGCAGATCAAAAAATCAGCTTAGATATATCTTCTTCAGCTTGCGATTACCTTGTAGAAGTTGGATATGATCCAGTATACGGAGCCAGACCAATTAAACGAGCAATCCAGAGAGAAGTAGAAAATGCGATCGCTACAAAAATTCTGGAAAACACCTTTGTCCCTGGGGATACCATAGTCATAGACAGCAACGAACAGGGGTTATCCTTCCAAAAGAAAATAACATCAAAACCAGCGATCGCGCCAACACCAGTAACATTAGTTGAGTCTGCATCTGAAGTGTAGATAATTATACATGGATTGTGCAGATTGTCAATATTATGATATGGCGTATCTCTAGTTTAAAAATTTTCCGAAAAAAGCCAAAGAGAATATCTCAAATCTAAACTTCACATTCAAATCTGGGAATACTAAATGTAGCAGAAATTAGCAAAAACTAGATATTCCCAAATGATGAGGATTAGTGCTTATCCGGCATTTAAAACAAAGTACAAAAACCCATATAACTGGCTATTGTACAAAAATATGCCAGTTAATGAAGCGGTTGTGGAAGAGTTTTCTTACCAGAAAATAATCAATAGTAGATATGATATTCTGCACCTGCATTGGATTGTAGAGACAATTATTCGACATCCCAATTGGATAATTGCGGCTCTGCGATCGCTAATCATGTTAATATTAATAGACTTTGCCCGAACAAAAGGGACAAAAGTTATTTGGACAATTCATGACAGTACACCTCATTCAATTGTTCATCCACGTCTAGCAAATTGGTTTCAAAAACAATTATTAACTCGAATTGATGGCTATATTAGCTTAAGTCAAAAAGCTGAAAAAATTATTGCAGAAACTTTACCAACATTGCAATATCTCCCCCACATAATTATTCCCCACGGACATTATCGAGATATTTATCCGAATAATATCAATCAGGATACAGCTAGAAAAAAGCTCCAAATTCCTGAAAACAAACATGTCGTTTTATTCTTTGGGTACATAGATATTTATAAAAATGTACCTCATCTAATTAAGACATTTCGTGAGTTAGCACCCAAAGATTGGGTATTAGTAATAGCTGGAAATATTGAGCGTGACTATCTCAAGCAAGAAATTATTGCAGCCACAGAAAATGATCCAGAAGTAAAGCTATTTTTAAAATATATTCCAGATGATGAAATCCAAATATATTTTCAATCTGCGAATTTAGTAGTTCTACCATTTACTGAGATTCTCAATTCCGGTAGCTCTTTACTTGCGCTATCGTTTAATTGTCCAATTTTAGTACCAAATCTAGGTTCAATACCGGAGGTTAAAGAACAGATAGGAGAGGATTGGGTAAATATATATTCAGGAGAGTTCACTCCTGAAGTGCTTTCTCAAGGATTAAATTGGGTAATGAACAAGAAACGTTCGAGCCAATGCATGATGGAAAAACTAGATTGGGAACGACTAAGTCAAGAGACATTCAGGTATTATCAGAAAATATTCCAGCAAGATTTAGAAATTCACAATTTCCCGATTAAAATTAGAGACAATTAACTTTAGTAAAATATTTATCTGATACTAAAATTAGTTCGATAAAAAATAACAAGTCTATTGAAGTTTATCTAAAAGCCTTTGAATAAAAAAATAGTCTAGCTTTGATGATTTTAATTCGGCAAACATAAAAATGAAAATTGCATACATCACAACATATGACCTCATAGATTCATCCAAATGGTTAAAGTATAACCAAGGTAATTATGGGTCTAGCCGATATATTTTTAATTCGCTCAAATCGCAAAATATTAATATAGAATGCATTGACAACTTACAAAAAAAATATGCGGCAATATCACGTTTAAAATGGGAATTTTATCGGCAAGTATTTCAGCAAGATTATTACAGTTGGGCAGAATCATTAATCTGTCGAAATTACTCACAGCAGGTCAAAGATAAATTAGCAAAAATTAATCCTGATATCATTGTTTCTCCAGAAGGCTTTACACCCATAGCATATTTAGATTCTCCTCAACCCTTAGTCTTATGGATTGATACAGTCATAGCCTCACTTGTAGACTATTATCCCTATTTGAGTAATCTTTGCTACGAAACAAAAAATAATATTTATTCTTTGGAAAAAAGAGGATTACAACAATGTCAAACAATCATTTTTACATCAGATTGGGCAGCACAAGAAGCTATAAAAATTTATCATCTTCCTAAAGAAAAAATTAAAGTTATTCCTAGAGGTGCAAACTTTGAAATCTATCCAGGACGCAGCATTAATGATATTAATACAATTATCAAATCGCGCGATCGCACTAAAATCAAACTAACTTATGTGGGTATTGATTGGCAAAGAAAAGGAGGTAATCTTACACTGGAAATAGCCGAGGAGCTACATCACAGTGGTTTAGATATAGAAATGAGAATTATTGGTGATTTACCCAAAAATCTCCATAAACTACCAGGCTTTGTAAATCCCATTGGCTACATTAATAAATCAACCCCGGAAGGCAAAAAATATTATTACCATCTACTCGCAGACTCACACTTTCTCATTTTGCCAACCCAAGCAGATATTACACCCAACGTCTTGATTGAAGCAAATGCATTCGGAGTACCCTGTATCTCGACTTGCGTCGGGGGTATTCCCACCATTATCAAAAACAACCTCAACGGTAAATTATTCAATATTGATGACGTAGCTACAAACTACTGCGACTATATCACCCATATTCTGCAAGACTATTCAAACTATGAAGAACTAGCGATAAACTCATTTTATGAGTATCAGAACCATCTCAATTGGAGAGTTGCAGCCAACACAGCCAAACAAATATTTACAGATTTAATGTGAGCCAATTGAAGTTGGCAATTAATTACGAGTAGGGAAATCCGAATATATACTGGCGTGCAAACAGACATAGAAAAGCAGAGCGATCGCACTCAACTTGCGTTTAAAATCCTGTGTGGGGTAGTAATTTTCTCATAACTACCCCAAAATCATTAGAATATTTGTATTTCCGAGTAGAAACTATGCTGGAACAAGGTACCATCAGTATTCATACTGAGAATATATTCCCAATTATCAAGAAATCTCTCTACTCCGATCATCAAATCTTCTTGCGGGAACTCGTATCCAACGCTGTAGACGCAATCCAAAAATTAAGTATGGTTTCCCGTGCTGGAGAATACTCTGGTGATATTGGTGAACCTGAAATTCAACTTGCTATTGACAAAGATAAAAAAACACTCTCGATTACCGATAATGGTATTGGGATGACAGCCGATGAGGTCAAAAAATATATTAACCAAGTCGCCTTCTCCAGTGCCGAAGAATTTATCCAAAAATATAAAGGTGACTCAAATCAGCCAATTATCGGTCACTTTGGCTTAGGTTTCTACTCCTCCTTTATGGTTGCCTCCCAAGTAGAAATTGACACACTATCCTACAAAGAAGGGGCACAAGCAATTCACTGGACTTGCGACGGCTCCCCCAATTTTACCCTGGAAGACTCCCCTCGTACTACCAGGGGTACAACTATCACCCTCCACTTGATGGAGGAGGAACTCGAATACCTTGAATCTGCACGAGTCCAAAACCTCGTCAAAACCTACTGCGACTTCATGCCAGTTCCCATCAAACTCGATGGTGAAGTCATTAACCGTCAAAAAGCACCTTGGCGTGAATCTGCAAATAATTTAAGCAAAGAAGATTACTTAGAATTTTATCGCTACCTGTACCCATTCCAAGAAGAACCTTTGCTGTGGGTACATCTCAATACCGATTATCCCTTCATTATTAACGGGATTTTGTATTTTCCGAAACTTCGCCCCGATGTTGATGTCACCAAAGGACAAATCAAACTCTTCTGCAACCAAGTATTCGTCAGCGATAACGTCGAGGAAATCATTCCCCAATTTCTCCTCCCCATGCGTGGAGTTATCGACAGTACAGATATACCCCTAAATGTCTCCCGTAGCGCTTTACAAGGCGATAGAACAGTCAAAAAAATTGGTGACTATATTGCCAAAAAAGTTGGCGACAGGCTCAAAGAACTGTACCGTGACAACCGCGAACAGTATATTAGCGCTTGGAAAGACTTAGGTACTTTCGTCAAATTTGGCGTACTCAACGACGAAAAATTCCAAAAACAAGTCGAAGATATCACCGTTTTTCGTACTACCTACCAACCTAGCGACACAACCCCAACAGTACAAGTACAAACGGAAGATAACGACGCTTGGCAAGATATTAATCCAGGTGCAAAACTACCCTATACCACCCTCAAAGAATATTTAGAACGTAACAAAGAGCGTCACGAAAATCGCGTCTTCTACTGTACCGATGAAGCATCACAGGCAACTTACGTAGAATTACACAAAAGTCAAGGCTTAGAAGTCCTATACATGGACTCCTTTATTGACACCCACTTTATTAACTTCTTGGAACGTGAATACAACGAAGTTAAATTTACACGGGTAGACTCCGATTTAGACAATACCCTTCTCGACAAAGAAAAACCCGCAGAAATAGTTGACCCCAATACTAACAAAACTCGTAGTGAAATTATTAAGGAACTATTTGAGAAAGCAATTAATAAACCCAAGGTAAACATTCGTACCGAAGCCTTGAAATCCGACAACCCCCAAGGTACACCTCCAGCAATGGTATTATTACCAGAAATATTGCGTCGCTTGCGGGAAATGAACGCGATGATGCAGCAACAATCTGTAGAATTTCCTGAAGATCATATTTTGGTAGTCAACACTGCACATCCCTTAATTCAGAACTTGGCAACACTCAGCCAAGGCAGTATTATCCAAGATGGTGGCGATTCCCCAACCGGACAGCTAGCCAACATGATTTGCCAGCACGTCTACGATTTGGCGTTAATGTCACAAAAAGGTTTCGATGCAGAAGGAATGAAATCCTTTGTCGAACGCTCCAACGACGTACTCACTAAACTCACCGAACAAGCAACAAAATAGTTACCTAGCCATACCAAATCTTCAGAAACCCGGTTTCTCCCCTAGTCAAAATCCCCAATTGGTAGGAAAAAACCAGAAACCGGGTTTCTCTATATCCCCAAATCTCTCTGCATCAGCCGACATGATATAACCAAGTGATAACCAGAGCTTTTCTACTGCAACATAGAAGCTAGCTAAGAATTACTAATCCTCATTACCCATTGCCCCATTCCCAAATCCCTATACAATAGGAGATTGTCACCAAAAAAATCGGAGAATAAAAACATGTCTCGTCGCTGCGAATTAACTGGTAAAACAGCAAATAATGGCTTTTCGATTTCTCACTCCCACCGTCGTACCAAGCGCTTACAACATGCAAACCTGCAAGATAAACGTGTTTGGTGGGCTGAAGGCAACCGCTTCGTTAGACTTAAGCTATCTACCAAAGCCCTGAAAACCTTAGAAAAAAGAGGTTTGGCTGCAATGGCAAAAGAAGCTGGCATTAATTTGAATAAATACTAAGGAATGTAGTATTAAACAACTTAATCAAATTGCTCTATGTTGCAGCCTCCCCAATTTGGGGAGGTTTTTTCAATGGCATTTAAGCGAAGTTGTCATAAGCTGCGACGCAAATTTGTATATAAGACAATACAGTTCAGTTAAGAATATAAATCAATCACCGCAAACAAAACAGATCGACTTTTTTGGAGGGAGCTTGGGGGACGCAACCGTTCCCCAATAGGGGGTTTGGGGGAGAATCCCCAACTTCTCCCAAATCTTGGTTTTCAACAAATCGATTGACTGACAGCCTTAACTCAAGCGTATTGGTATATAAGACGCGGGCAAGATGCCCGCACTACAATTATTTTGTGCTTTTGACTTATAGAATTTAGCCGCACATCAGCTTATCATGCCCAGCAACTCACTTATGATTAAAAACTCTCCACCCCTGTTTTATCGTCGGTATCTAGGCAAACCTGATAAAGAATGTGGATTAAATAAAGTACAAAAGTAGGGTGCTGTTAGCAGAGCGTAACGCACCATTCCCAATCACATCGAAAGTTGTAGGTGATTAAATTCTCATTCTTAAGTATCCTACAAGTCAAGAGCTTGGCTTCCAGCGAAATCACGTCATCTTAAATATTAATCAGTTTTTCTTATCAGAGTAGTTAGTATAAATTCTTTTTTTATAACTTGAGTTGATATGTTTGGGATATCAACTGGGTAACATAGGTTTACTCTCCTATACCTAGTAAATTCTTCATCAAGTTTCCTGAGAAGAAAACTATCTTTCATCAAGTTAAAGTGAAGCTATGGCATTATTATTCTCTGCTGGCTATAAAATAATTAATTCGAGCTAATAAATTCAAGCAATATCTTCACTATCCGGGAGATTTATTGCTAAACAACATACAAAAACGACCAGAAAAAATAAAAGTGATATAACAGTCTTAAATCTGTTTGAGATTGTCTTCATAGGAATTAGATATTAGCTTTGCAAGTCTTGTTTTCTCAACAAGATTGAACTTGCTTGTCTTGTTCTTATAGGACGATATTCCAGAGAAAAATTTTTTGATAAAACTTCATTTGTAAATACTCGACAGGAAAGGGGCTATGTCTCGAAATAACGAGTTAATCAAGGTTATTAGAAATTTCTACCAAAAACTTTGTTCTTACTCTCCCGCTACACTCAGAGAGCAGCGTTTGTGGTTGCTGCGTACTTTCCTTGTAAATAAAAGCAAATCTCAATGGGTAAATGCAGGTTTCGTATTACCCACCGTCGCAATGGTTTCGCTAGTAGTTGTATTGCTGACTGTGGCGATATTATTTAGGTCTTTTGAACGGTCTAAAAATGCCAGCAATGTGCGAGTAAATGAAGTTGTTATGAATGCTGCCGTCCCCGCACTTGATCGTGCCTCGGCAAAATTAGAGCAATTATTAAATGACCCTTCATTACCTCGTTCAACACCTAGTGATGTCGCAATTTATGACATTATCAAAAATAACAATAGATATAATTTTGGAGATGAAACCCGTCTTAAGTTAGCGTATGATATCAATGGTGGAGGAATTACATCTAATTCGACTATTTTACAGCTTGATGAAACTACTAATACGGCTTGGAAGTTTCCTGTAGATACGGATAATGACGGTAAATTCGACACATACACGCTTTATGCTATTTATTTTCGTAGCCCAACTAGAGATAGCAGCAATAATAAGTTCAACCGTGCAAGAAATCCTTTGGAAGCTCGGACACCACCGATGGATAAAAGTCAAATCGGTGGTGCTTGTGCAGCATCTCTCGGTACTAGTGCAAGTTTAGTAGGTGATTCAGATTGGTATAAATCCGGTGGAACTTTAGCAAAAAGTTTCTTTGTTTACACAGTTAATGTACCGATTGAAGATACAACCGGACTGGATACTAATAAGTATCAAAAGTATAAAGGAAATCGAGGCTTCTCGGCATTAGAGTATCAACAAGATCGAGAACGAATTCCAGTTAATAGTAAAGCTGTATGGTTTGAAAATGATTTAGAAATTACTTCTGGTGGCTTGTTGAACTTAAATGGTGCTGTTCACACCAATGCGAACTTACTTGCTAGTGGACAGCGTAACGATAATTATATTGTTTTCCGTCAAGTTAGTAGTCAACATTCCTGTTTTTACGAACAAGAAAATGGGAAGATTACAGTAGGTGGAAATTTTGGGACAGGAAATGTTTCCCAAGATAGTGCAAGTACTACAGGTAAGAAAAGAATTACTGTTGATCGGTTTCTCGGCTATAAAATAACACCATCCAGTGATAATCAAGTTGGTGGAACTACTGCTGAAAAATCTACAAGTCTAGATGGTGGTAAACAGATAGGTTACAGTGATGCAGCCTATGAAAAACGTATTAATAAAATGAAAAATGAGGCGTTGGAATTATGTACTGGTTGTAATAGCTTACCTACAATTCCTGCCCTCAAAACCGCAGTTAATGCGGTAAATAGATATCCAAAAGAAGTTAAAAATAATTTCAATACCCTGACTAGTGATGATGAAATTGCAAAGAATAGGATTGATCGAGATAAAGCTTATGAGATTTTAGGTAATCAACTTGAGCTATATTTCAGAAACCGTACCATGCGGGTACCTTTTTCAACTGGCACGAACTTAGTACCAGCTATACCTACAGATGCACAAGCGCTAAAGCCATACGCAACAACTAACGTATTTACAGGAACTGGGATTATCGAAGTACCCCCAGAATGGAGGGAAATAACTGCTACAAATACAGGAATAACCCTTCAGTCTAGCAAGCTATCTGCAACAGAACCTACAGAACAGAAAGAAATTGGTAAAGAACAACTTGTAGGCGATCGCATGTTGCTGGGAAATGGTTTACCAGCTTATTGGAAAAATTCAGATGGTCAGTATGTAACCGGCAATATAACCCGTCAACAAGTAGATGATGGAACGACTAAATGGACTTTACCCGCCAATACAACTAAAGCTCGTACTCGTGCTACTCAAATTCAACCACAGTTGAACTTAGGAGTAACAGACCGTAATGACTTCTGGGAACAAAAAGCAGCTGAAGACAATTCTGTGAATCCACTTGCGAATGTTGGAGGTTTGCGCGTAGTTACAGGGGCAGGTATATATGTAGATGATGATGGAGTGACACGTACTAGTGAAACTCCAAGTTACTCACGCACTACCAACTCTTTTCTCAACCCACCTAGAGATACCTTTGCTCCTGGTGTGAATACTCCTATTCCTGGTGTTACCGGACTCGATACAAGTTTTGTAGGTAGTACTCCAGGCAGAATGCCTGAACCAGCTAGATATAGAGATGCGGGAACTGAACAAAGCAACATAATTGTTTGGTCAGATATGATGCCAATGAGTAGCTCAAATCCTGATGAAACTAGAAAGGGTGACTTGTTAATGCGGGCAACAGCTGTCTACCACTACAAAAACAATGCAGGTGTAGCGCAGACTCCGATTGCTTGTGTCAGCAGCTACTATGATCCCACTAATGCAAATACAGCTAGAAATCAAACAGGTTTACCTGACATTGGTTTTGGTGTAGGTGGTAGATCCAATAATGGTGTTACATATTCCTTTCCTGGTCGAACTATTAGCGGAACCAATTTAAATATTCTTAGACGTCAAGCAAGACTAGTATTTCCCAATGGACGTATTGCCAATGAAGCATTACGGAACGCAATGGAGAAATACACTAGAGATAGTGGTTTTACCAACTTTACCTATGCGGATTACTCTGCTGTTGATACAGCTTTGTGTTCGCTTTCAATTCTCGGTGGTGCGAGTCCAAACCCCAGCGCAATTGCTCATGGCAAGATAAGAGAGAGGTCATTTTTAGATGCTAGAGAAGTTAAAGCCAATCAAACTTTAGCTGATTATCAAAATACTACAGACTTCACGAGAGCCTATAATTTGGAGTTGGAACAACGTCAGCCTTTAGAAATTCGCGTTACCGAAATTGATATTGGTTATCTTGCTGCAACTCCTTTAACTGGTGGAGAATATTTGTTACCTAAGAGTGGAATTGTTTATGCAACTCGCGATGATGCACTACAAGATTTAAGTTATGCAACAATCGAAACAGACGTAGACCGCCTTACGGACACCGAACAATTAGAGAGAATCAAGCTTTTTAGTCAAACTGATTTTAAAGCCGATCCAACTCGCCGTCCAAATGGTATTAGGCTAATCAACGGTGGTAGCGCGATCGCTAATAGTAATTTGGCACGCAGTGGGGCAAATTTATCTTACACCGAGGCTGAGAAGGGCTTAATTTTAGTAAGTAACTTGCCTGTTTATGTCAAAGGAGACTTTAACCCTCATAAAGTTAATCCTACTGATACAACTCAGATTGAAGAGTTTACACAAAAAATTGCTAACGGTTTTTATGGTCGTGCAACACCCGACCCCAATTTTGGGTGTCGTCCAGGAAGAACTGGATGCCCTTCAACTGGTGGTGACTTGTGGCGACCATCAACTATCATTTCCGATAGTATTACCCTGTTGAGTGGAAATACTTTAACAACTGGCTTTTTAGATGGTTTCCGTAATGAAGGTGACTTTGATGCCAGAAATAATGCTTTATCTATTCCCCCTTCTGGTGCAGTTCCCACATTAGTAAACAATTTTGTGACGAATGCAGATTGGGTCGATCCTGCAAATACTAGAGGTCTTCCAAGAACTAATTCTAAAACATCATATTTTGCTAATGGCGTAACTCCAGTGCAGCGTCGCGTACAATTTGGTGAGTATTTGATGGAAGTTTGCGATAGACCGTCTGCTTCTGAGTGCGATCAGAATGATCCTACCCATTGGTCTGTTTTTCTGACTGGTGACGAAAGAAGAAGAGCTTCTGAAGTTATAGGTGAAAACATCAATAATATAATCTCTGGTACTACTGCTAGAACTCCTCAAGCAAGATATCTTAGCTACCCCCGTCGAGTAGCTTTTTCAAGGATAAATTCTAATAATTTAGAATTAGATGGTACACTTCCAATTCCATTAGGAATTAGATCAGGTCAAGTCAACAAGGTTCTGTATAGCAATTTTTCTAGTACTAGTCCAGATATCACTACAACACCCACTGCATTGTGGTTTAGAACAAGTAATAGCAACACTGCACCCAGCACGATGTCGAATGCCAGGTACGATGCAGATAAGCCACTGTTCATACAAGTTCCAGCATCAACTCCAACAGGGCAACCTGTTTTAGCTCCTGTTACCCAAATTTTTAGTCCTGAGGGTGTTCCCAGTTCAAGTTCAAATCTAGATGTTACTGGATGGATTAATAATAATTGGTTACAGAGAGCATCCGCGACTACAACTTTTAACTCTGCATTTGTTTCAGGTAATAACCCCAGTCGCCCAGAAGAAGAATCCGCTGGTCTAGGTAACTTTGTCAGATTTCTCGAAAATTGGGATGGTCAAACAGCCAATATTAGCGGTAGCTTTATTCAGTTCAAACGAAGTAGTTACTCAACAGGTTCATTTGCTTCTCTCTTAGCTGCAAGGGTTGAAGCTAGTGCTGACAGCACTACTAATCCCGATAG
Organism: Calothrix sp. UHCC 0171; assembly: GCF_034931845.1. NCBI lineage: Bacteria > Bacillati > Cyanobacteriota > Cyanophyceae > Nostocales > Calotrichaceae > Calothrix > Calothrix sp. UHCC 0171. Next base: position 86,514 of record NZ_JAYGHN010000001.1, on the reverse strand, counting down.
GAATGTCAGTATTTTTGATTTCCCTTACAACAGATATAAAACAGATCAAGGTTCACCTCAGGGTACTTTGGCTCATTACAAACCTCCCACCAGGGTATGGGGTTTTGATGTAGCGTTATTATCTCAATTACCTGACTTGTTTGCTCAAAGATTTACAACTCCTACACCAGCACCACCTGCTGAATTCTTCCGAGAAGTAGGTAAAGATGATCCGTGGGTAAAAACCTTACTCTGTGCAAAAGAACAAGTTGGTAGCACTTGGTCAAAAAATGCAGTTCCACAGAATTATCGTCCTTCAAGCTGCCCAACAACTAACACTTACCCACAATAATCAGGTGCTATTTATAAGGTTGGATGAAACAAAATGATTAACTTTGAGCAATTTAGCAGATACATTAACCCAATAATTAGAAATGTAAGATTTAAGGCTACCGAAGTTTGTCAACCAGGTTTTACAATCATTGAGTCATTAATGGCGATCATAGTAGTTGCTATCCTCCTAAGTGCAACTGCCCCTGCAATTCTCATTTCTGTGGGGAATCGTGTCCAAGCAAAGCGAATAGAATCAGCAACACAAGCAGCCAGAGCATATATTGATGGTGTGAGGTCTGGTGCGATCGAAGTTCCTAAACAAGTTATCGTTTTAAATGAGGTGAATACGACTAGTAAAACTTTTGACTCAAAGCGAGGTAATTTTTCAGGAGTTAATGCACCTACTAGTTCCCTTTCCTGTAATTCACCCATTAATGGTTATTGTTCCAATACAACTACCTCAAGCTTATATTGCATCAATCGTGATCAAAATGCTGGCTGTGCCAACAATAATGGTAAAGACCTTATCATTCAAGCATTTCGTAGTACCACCGATACTACTATTGATGACTCAGAAAAAGGATACCTAATAGGAATTCGGGTGTATCGAGCCGATGCTTTCAATGGTACAGTTCTCAAAACTAAGAAGGCAAATGATGCCAAAACATCCTCTGTCGGAGGTGCGGGAGCTGCTTTAAGTAGTCGTCAAGTGCCTCTGATTGAAATGACAACAGAAATTGCTTCTAAAACTACACAATATCAAGACTATTGTGAGCGTTTTGGCGGTTGTCAACAATAGAAGATTGTCACTTTTCTAAATTGCAATTTGTCTGGGTGAAAACTAAAAAGGAAAAGCACTCAATGAAACATATACTCATATATCTCTTTAAAGAACGAACACAACATAATCAGTCTGTTCCATTACAGCAAGGCTTTACTCTAATCGAACTCTTGGTTGCAATGATAGTTGCGACTTTAGTGATAACGCCTTTACTGACTTTCATGATTAATATCTTAGATACAGATCGTAGAGAACAAGCAAAAACTTCATCAGAGCAAGAGGTTCAGGGAGCATTAGACTACATCGCACAAGATATGGAACAGGCAATATATATCTATGATGCTGATGGTATTTATGGAAAAACCGATCCTACAGATTCAACCAAAAATATTACAGGGATAATTAATCAATTACCTAATCCAACAGACACAACAAAAGTTCCGGTACTAGTTTTTTGGAAGCGTTATTTTCTAGATAATAACCAAAATGTGACTGTGAATAACCAACAGCAGAGAGTTGGATGCTTGGTCAAATTGTCCGGAAATATCTGCAACAATCAAGATTATATGCTCTATTCTCTAGTGGCATATTATTTGGTGAAAGATAATAACCCTACTTGGAATTCAACTACTGCGCGAATTGAACGCTGGGAAATTCGAGATGGTATCCGTGATGAAGGAGGAAGCATTACAAGAACAGAAACAATTAATGGAACTACAAAAAGCGTTAAATATCTTCTCCCTCCAAGCCCAGGATTTATGCCTTTTAATTTATCTTTAGAAGGTGACTTAAAGAAAAAGTTGGGTACTTGGACAAAGCATTCAGAGAGTTACAACTTAACTATTAACAAACAAATCCCTTTAATTGATTTTATAGACCAAACTACAACTGTTCAAGGGGCACCACCACCTGCTTGTAACCCAGATGAACAGCAAATCCCAAGATATAGTGGAACAAATTCAGCACCTACTGCATTACAAACTGGAAGTTTTTATGTCTGTGTTAATTCTAGTAAGTATGTAGCACAAGTCTTTATTAGAGGTAATGCAAAGGCTAGATTTGTATCTGGTGCTGAATATCAATCTAATCAATCTGAATATTTTCCGACTGCTAGTATTCAAATCAAAGCTCGTGGTTTTCTTGGTGTTAATTAATAAGCCAAAGATAATATGGTAATACAAATGTTATTAAATATTGTGCAAAAAGATGGGCGGAATAAGCTACCTTCTTATTTTAAAAATCAGTTTTTGAGAAATCATTATTTTAATCAATCATGCTCTATATCAAGTGATGGTTTTACACTAATAGAAATGTTAGCGGTGGTAATAATTATTGGTATTCTTTCAGCTATCACTGCCCCAAGCTGGTTAGCTTTCACAAATCGGCAACGTGTCAAGAAAGTAAACGATGTTGTTTTTGGTGCAATACAAGAGGCTCAGAGAGAAGCAAAAAAAACAAAGCTTAGATATAATGTTAGTTTTAAGCTTGATAGTAATATACCCAAATTTGCAATCTATCCTGACTCTATTCCATTATCTAATATTACGAACTGGAAAAATTTAGGAAATGAAGTAGGAGTAAACTCAACACAAGTATGGATCGGTACTAATATAAATGGGAAAAATATAACTACTACTTTAAATAGAATTGATAATAATGAAAAAACAATATCTTTTGACTACAATGGTAGTTTACCGATTGGTGCAGATACACCATTGAAAGTTGTTGTTGCAGTACCAATAACAGGAAATCCAACACAACGAAGTAATGTAAAATACTGTACTATAGTTGAAACTCTGTTGGGTGGAATAAGAACAGCCCAGGACAACAGTTCGACAGACCAAAATTGTAACTAGTAATTTTCATAGAAAAATAATTTAAAAAATCAGTCATAATACTGAACTTAAAACTAGCATCTAAGATTCAAAATTGAATTATTAGGTGCTTTTTTTGTACCCAAAAATAACAATGAATACTTTAAATATCGACTTTACCATCGCAATCCCTACTTATAACGGTTCTGCACGTTTACCAGAACTATTGGAACGACTAAAAAAACAAATAAACACCGACAACTTATCCTGGGAAATTATTGTTATTGATAATAACAGCACAGATAATACAGCCGAAGTTGTCAAAAGTTACCAAGCTAATTGGCGTTTTCCCTATGCATTGAAATATTGTTTTGAAGCAGAACAGGGTGCGGCATATGCTCGCAAACGTGCTATCAAAGAAGCAAAAGGTGAAATTATTGGGTTTCTGGATGATGATAATTACCCCGAACCTGATTGGGTTGCTCAAGCTTATATTTTTGGCAAACAAAATCCTCAAATCGGTGCTTATGCCAGTCAAATTCATCCGGCTTGGGAAGTTGAACCACCTACGAATTTTCAGCGAATTACACCATTTTTAGCAATTACAGAACGTGGTGATATACCGCTTTTATATGATAAAAATAAAAAACTATTACCTCCATCTGCCGGTTTAGTGATTCGTAAACAAGCTTGGATAAATAGTGTTCCCGAAAAACCCATTTTAACTGGTAGAGCAAATGGCAATATGCTCACTGGTGAAGATACGGAAATGCTATCTTATATTCAAAAATCAGGATGGGAAATTTGGTACAATCCAAAAATGGAAATTTATCACCAAATACCAAAATGGCGCTTGAGTAAAGATTACTTGATTCCATTCTTTCGTGGTATTGGGTTGAGCCGCTATATTACAAGAATGGTCGATATTCAACCTTGGGCAAGACCATTTTTTAGTATTATTTACATAATTAATGACTTACGTAAAATAGTATTTCATTTAATTAAACATCGCTTTTCCGTGAAAAAAGAATTAGTTGCTGCCTGTGAACTGCAATTATTTATTAGTAGTTTGATTAGTCCTTTTTATCTATGGAGAAATGGCTATCTCAAATCAGAGGATAGGAGCCAGTCTTCAGGGTATCAATAGATAGGTCAAGAATATTTCAAAATTGGATTAGAGACGATTTATAAAGTAAAGATTAAGGATAGTCGCGTAGGGAGAAACCCGGTTTCTCATCAAAAAGTCAGATAATGCTCGATAATTAAATCCAAGAAACCGGGTTTCTTTGGTCTTAAGGTTTACTTTATACAGAACCTCTGATTTCGCAAATAGCATATCAGTTATTGCCATCTCCTAAATTTTTAATTAGGCGCATTTACCCAAAATAATTTATCCAATGCATTTACCATTCTCATCATGTTGAAAAATAATAATAATTCTTCTAATAGCGGTTTCACGTTAATAGAAACTTTGGTCGTGGTTTCAATAATTGGAATTTTAGCAGCGATCGCATCTCCGTCTTGGCTCCAGTTTATCAACACTCGTCGCCTCAATGCAGCCCAAGACCAAGCATATCAAGCAATACGCCAAGCACAAAGTCAGGCAAAAAAGACCAAACTTACTTGGCAAGCAAGCTTTCGCAAACAGAATAATCTCGTTCAATGGGCTGTTCATCCCATCAATCAAACAGTCTCTGAGGTATTTTGGAATAATCTCGACTCAGGTGTTGACATTGATATTGCTGAGACAACTTTGGAAAAAAATAAAGCTAATGCTAATGTTTACCAAGTTCAATTTGATTATCAAGGTCATGTTATCCCCCAACTGGGAAGAATTACTTTAAAACCATTTAGTGATTCTACAACATTAGCTAGTGCAGAAATACCAAAACGTTGCGTTATCATCTCCACAATTTTAGGCGCAATCCGCACTAGTAAAAACCGCGATAAACCGGATGCAAATGGCAGGTACTGCTATTAACAAAAATTCTGAGATAACATCTGCTATCTTGCCAGATTCTCAACAAAACCTATTTTTCACTCAGATGTAATAAATAAGATACTATACTTAAGCGAACCTAAGCGATCGCATTCCATCATCTCGTGCAAAAGCCAGCTAGATTATCTCAACAACATCTAATTGTATTTACTCGCTATCCAGAACCACACCGAGCAAAAACTCGGATGATACCGCTTCTTGGTGCGGAAGGCGCAGCTAATCTACAACGCCAAATGACAGAACACACCTTATCTACAGTTAAAAAATTACAAGTATTAGAAAAAATATCAGTAGAAATTCGGTTTACTGGCGGTAATTTACAACTAATGCAAGCTTGGTTGGGTGAGACTTTACTTGGTGAAAAATTAGATCAGAAATTAGATAATAACTTAATCTATCAGCCCCAAGGAGAAGGCGATTTGGGTACGAGAATGGCGCGATCGCTCTCTGATTCTTTCTGTTTGGGTGCAAAAAAAACTATTATCATTGGTACAGATTGTCCGGCGATCGACCCCCAACTTCTACAAACAGCTTTTGCATATCTCGATAACTCTGATCTAGTTTTGGGACCTGCCCTCGATGGTGGCTATTATTTAATCGGTTTGCGAGATTCTATTCCAGATATATTTTCCCAATTATTTCAAAATATCGATTGGGGAACTTCGCAAGTATTTCCACAGACAGTAGGTATTGCCCAAAAGCTCAAATTATCAATCACTTATCTGCGATCGCTAGCTGATATTGATCGACCCGAAGATTTGGAGATTTGGAATGCACAAAGAATGGCAAGTGAAAGTAAGGATAGAGGGAAGCCAAGACACGGAGAAGAATAGAAAAATGGAAAAATTTCCACAAAATTTTCACCTCTCGCCCTCTCCCATTCCTGAATCCTAAGTACCAGTGTATTTAAGAACTGAGTATTTTCTGAGGACAGGCTCAATAGCAGATGTTACCGTGGTGTAGTTTCGAGTAAAAAGGTCAAAATTTACTACTATCGAAAAATCTATTGCCCCAACTGTAAAGAACAGATCGAGTTACGGGAACAATATTCCAGTAACTTGAAATATGGCAATAACTTGTACTGCCCAACAACAGAAAAATTATGAATAACAGTTTTGCAGCAACGACAGCTTCCCGCACTCTCAAGATTGTCGGAATTATCCTGATTTTGTCCTTCGCGGTCGATTTTTTGCTTTTGCTATTTCCCTTCCAACCTACAGATAAGGAATGGCAGATTAACTTGGCAACCGCATTAGTTGACCGAGGAATCGTTCCACTGGTGGGTTTAGGAATGCTATTTGCGGGATATTGGGCAGATAGCTTTAATAGCGATGGATTTGGTGGTTTTGACTTAAGAATGCCTGCTCTCGTAATATCCAGCCTTTTAGGTTTGATGTTTTTGCTCATTTTTCCTTTGCATTTGAATAATATTCGTCAAGCGAGCAATCAAACTATTGAGCAAATCAGTAAACGCGCAGAACAAGCTGAAACACAACTCGATAGTCAATTATCCCAAGTAAAAGCTCAACTTGGAAATGAACAAGTTAAAGCGGAACTTGAAAAACAAAAGAATCAAGTTAAAACTCAATTTACAGAACTGCTTAAGGATGAGCAAAAATACAAGCAAGCGTTAGAAAATCCAAACCTGCCAGCGCAGCAAAAAGAATTACTTAAGAAATTTAAGGCGAATCCCCAGGAACTTGATAAATTTATTGCTCAACAAAGTAATCCTGAACAATTAGCAGAGCAGCAAAAGCGCCAAATTCGTGAACAAAAGGAAGAAGCTGAAAAACAAGCCAAAGACCGCGCTTGGAAGTCTGGTTTGCGGATTGGGATCAGCAGTTTGTTGTTATCGATTGGTTACATTATCATCGGCTGGACTGGCTTAAGAAGTATGGGTTTCGGACAAGGTAGCACACGTAAAGTTGCCGCACGCTAATACTTCGCCAATTTGGTCATACCCAAAAATAAATGTTCCGAATCTAATCAATTTTGCCTTCTCAGGGGTGCAGGAGATTGCGCCCCGTCAGGTTTCTTCCTCAATGGCAATATTTCAAAATTATCTCAAAATTATAAAAATATTTATTATTATTGTTGCTTTACCTAAACTTTACCCCAGTCAAAGTAGTATTTGATACTATAAGTTAAATATTATCTGAGTATAAAATGATATCAATTTACATATTGACTTATAACGAAGAACTAGATATTGCTGCTTGTATCGAATCTGCAAGTTTATCTGATGACATTATTGTTGTGGATTCCTGTAGCAGCGATCGCACAGTGGAAATTGCCAGTCGTTACCCAGTTCGCGTTGTTAAACATGCATTTGAAAGCCACGGTCGCCAGCGCACTTGGATGCTGGAAAATATTGCCCCTAAATATGAATGGGTTTATATACTGGAAGCTGATGAGCGCATGACTCCAGAATTGTTTGCTGAGTGCATTACCGCCAGTCAACAATCTGACTTTATTGGTTACTATATTGCCGAACGAGTCATGTTTATGAATAAGTGGATTCGCAGAAGCACCCAGTATCCACGCTATCAAATGCGATTATTTCGACATGGTAAAGTTTGGTTTAGCGATTACGGACATACGGAACGGGAAGTTTGCGATGGCGCAACCAGCTTTTTAAAGGAAACTTACCCGCATTATACTTCTGGTAAAGGTTTAAGCCGTTGGATTGATAAGCACAATCGTTACTCTACAGACGAAGCCAAGGAGACAGTTTATCAACTGGAAAATGGCAGCGTCAAATGGCAAGATTTAATCTTTGGACAGTCAGAAGTAGAACGTCGTCGCGCCCTGAAAGATTTATCATTACGTTTACCAGCCAGACCAATAGTACGATTTATTTACATGTATTTTCTTTTGGGTGGTTGTTGGGATGGACGCGCAGGCTTTGCTTGGTGTACTTTACAGGCTTTTTACGAATATTTGATTTTACTCAAAGTTTGGGAAATCCAGCACATGCCTCAAACTAGTGTGGATGTGAAAATATTGGAAGGAGTGGGAAGTCGGGAATATTAAATTGAGAATATTAAGTCGAGAATGGTTTTTGCCCAGTTCCAATTGACGGGATGCCAATAATTTTATCCCTAAAAAGTTTCTTTGGCGGGTTCCTGGACTCAGGCAGTGCCGATGAAAAAATTTCATCGCCAAGCATGAAAGACCGACACGGAGAAACGGAGACGCGGAGAATACAAATGACGAATGACTCTTTCAAGCTAGAGGGAGAACAGACTCAATAGCCTATGCCTAACCCAAATATTTTTCATATAAATTAATACTTAGCGGAGAATTCTGAGAAGTAGCTGGTGTAATTTCCCACAATCATAATTTCTCAACATTGATTCAAGTTTGATAAAGCCTTGTTTTAGTAAGCTTCAGCAGGTTTTGCTCTGGTGAGGTAGTATTAGTATTATCATTAAAAGACTTGCAACAATCTTTTACAAGTCTGAAACAATCAGCAATTAAAAGCAGAGTGCTGGTTGCTGTCTGCATCTTATTATCTTATTGCCATTTGTTTTGAGGTGTATTTACTGGACTTAACATAGCTTAATATCTAGCTGACTGGCTGAATGTTTAGCGTATTTTCTTTTTTTGGCAGCCAGAGCTTTTATTTCCACAAAAATCTTTTCATTGCACAACCAACTCAACTACATAGAGTCTAGAGAGTTGCCGGGTAGGGAATACCTTCCCACCCACCTTCAAAGGTACAAATGAAAAAATGAAAAGCACGATAGATGATTAACTGGTGAGGGATTAAAGTAATTGTGATGTAATTACTTCAATTGCATATAATCACATACTCAAGTTGCCATTTTATTAAATGCTAGGGCTGAAATTTCTGTTTGATAGTGAAACTCACTCCTCTAAGGGGTATCGCTATCAGCAGAATCCGAATATGGGATGTTATAGTTGACAAATTTGCTTATATGGGTAATAAGAAAAATTCTACTAGCTCAATTGAGGAGAGTCAGGGTTTGGTAATCGATCGCTTGAAGCAGGACTTAAAAAATGACCTGATTGCTGGATTATTGGTTGTGATTCCACTGGCAACAACAATTTGGCTGACGATTACTATTGCTAATTGGGTAATTAATTTTCTCACCCAAGTCCCTAAACAGCTTAATCCTTTTGATGGATTACATCCTATTTTGGTAAACATACTTAACCTCTTAGTTGGTTTAGCTGTACCATTAGTGAGTATTCTGGCAATTGGCTTAATGGCTCGGAATATTGCGGGGCGGTGGTTACTAGATTTTGGCGAGAAATTTTTACAAGCGATTCCTCTAGCCGGACAGGTTTATAAAACCCTGAAACAGTTATTGGAAACGATTTTAAAAGATTCCAATGGTAAATTTCGCCGAGTCATTTTAATCGAATATCCTCGACGCGGAATTTGGGCGATCGCATTTGTTACTGGTGTTATTAGCAACGATATTCAATCACAAATGTCGCGTCCAATGCTGAGTGTATTTATCCCCACAACTCCTAACCCAACCACCGGATGGTATGCAGTTATTCCTGAAGATGAAGTTATTAACCTGTCAATATCAATCGAAGATGCCTTCAAAATAGTAGTTTCTGGCGGTATTGTTGCCCCAAATTCGCAATTACCACAGCTTGTTATGGCTAAAGAACGTAAAGTTGAAATCCCCCTAGCCGAAATTCAGCTTACCGAAACCAAGCGAAAAACAATCCCCGTGGAAGAAACTTAGAATAATTTCCGCAAAATCACGACCAATCGAATTATTATTAATTGTCTAACTCTACTATGTTTCCGGCTACACAGTCTCCTCCTAAACAAACTTACTTACCCCTATGCAAGAACGTAAACCCCGTCAAATTGCCCGTGAATTGGCGTTGTTGAGTCTGAGCCAATTGCCAACAAACCCCAAAAAATTAACTGAAGAACAATTACCGAAACTAGTCCTCGCAGCCGTTCGTACCCTTCGTTCCGAAGTTCAAGACACCCTCGACAATGCAGCTGGCGAATTGCAGCGCAGTAACGATCGCCTATTAACTAGCGAAACCCGTGCCAGTGACTTAGGTACAGCCCGCAACATGCTCAAAGAAGCTGTAACCTACACCCAAGCCGCAATCAACAAATTAGGAGCAGCAATTGAATTTCCCGAATTAATTCAACTTGCTAACCAAGATAAAGAAGTTGCCCACTATGCGATCGCAATCGTCCGTACCGTAAATGAGAATCAAACCCTCATTGATGCAGAAATTTCTCAAGCCTTAATTGATTGGCAAGTAAACCGTCTCGCCCAAATCGATCGCGATATTTTACGCATCGCTGTCACCGAAATGCGATTTATGGGATTAGATCCCCGAATGGCAATCAACGAAGCCGTAGAACTTGCCAAACGCTACAGTGAAACCGATGGACACCGTTTTATCAATGGGGTTTTAAGGCGAGTTACCGAACAAAAACAACCCGTGAAATCTAGTTAATTCGTTGGTAATGTGGAAATAAAGAATTCAGAATTTAGAATTCAGAGTTTAGAATTTAGACTTTAGAATCAACATTTGCTGTATTCTGGCTTCTGACAACTATATTCTGACTTCTGACGACTGTATTCTTTCTTGATAATCAACAACTAATACTGCTAGCTGCAATGGTTTTTAATTGGTTTCGCCGTCAATATAACGAATCTTCCGAACAGCCTTCGACTGGGAAAGAACCAGAAACTTCTTCACCCCAAGAATCCCCAACCCAAGAATCCGAAGTTAAATCAACCGAAGCAGAAACGCCTGCTGAATCAACACCTAATGTTTCGGCATCGGATACTGTTGATATGTTGGCATTTGCTAAAGCTGCCTATAAAAATATTCAGCAAAAACAGCAAACAGACAGTGTTGAAGATAAGCCATTATTAGAAGAGAAAATTTCTGAAGAAGTTGCTGCCATCACGGAAACAGTCGAAACGCGATCGCCTGAAGTTCAAGATGAAAATATTCAAGATGAGAACATTAATGAACCAACAGCAGCAGTTACAATAGCAACGGAAATCGAGACTCCGAAAACCGAAATCATCACAACTCAAGTTGCTGAAAATATTCCTGAAGTTAATATTTCCGAAACAAAGATTTCTGAAACGAATATTTCCGAAACAAACACTTCCGAGACATTAACACCAGCAACTTCATCCTTCCTAGAACGGGCAGCAGCTGAACGCGAAATCAAACAAGAACGTTTCATTGCCAGTGCGATCGAATTTCCCGAACTGGAAATGCAACCCGGTGTTGCCTACAATACAGCTACAACACCGACAGCCCCAGAAACACAACCAGAAAACAATATTGAAACCACAACAGAAATCCCGGACTTGAATTTCGATGAAGGGTTTATGTGGTCTACGGAAGTGCTGGCAGCCCAGGGTCGTCGCCCTGAAGATATTTCCATTGAGGAAATTAACTGGCTGAAAAAATTACGCCAGGGTTTAGATAAAACTCGTCGCAATCTCCTTAACCAACTCAAATCAATTGTTGGACAGGGACCACTTAACCAAGCGGCAGTAATGGAAATTGAGGCATTATTACTGCAAGCTGACGTAGGCGTTGAAGCCACAGATTTTATTATTGATACCTTACAACAGAAACTACGAGAAGAAGTATTACCTCCCGACGCTGCGATCGCATATCTGAAGCAAATCCTTCGGAATATGCTCGATACACCCATCCAAAAATCGCAAAAATCAGTTTTCGCACCGGAAAAAGAAACCCTGAATATTTGGTTGATGACGGGTGTCAACGGAGCAGGAAAAACAACTACAATCGGCAAACTTGCCCACTTATCCCAAAAATCTGGCTATAAAACCCTGATTGGAGCCGCCGATACTTTCCGCGCTGCCGCAGTCGAACAAGTGAAAGTATGGGGAAGCCGCAGTGGTGTAGAAGTAGTATCCAATCCTGGCAAAAATACTGACCCCGCAGCCGTAGTTTTTGATGCAATAAACGCGGCAACATCCCGTAATATCGAACTACTATTAGTAGATACGGCAGGGCGTTTACAAAATAAGAAAAATTTGATGGATGAACTCAGCAAAATCCGTCGAATTATCGATAAAAATGCTCCAAACGCCAAAGTAGAATCACTATTGGTTCTCGATGCCACCTTAGGGCAAAATGGCTTGCGGCAAGCTGAAGTTTTTTCCCAAGCAGCCCAATTAAGCGGAGTAGTCCTCACCAAACTTGATGGAACAGCCAAAGGTGGTGTTGCCCTTGCAGTTGTCAAACAACTTGGTTTACCAATTCGTTTTATCGGTGCTGGCGAAGGGATTGAAGACTTACGTCCTTTTTCCAGCTATGAATTTGTTGAAGCATTATTAAGTGGCTAGCAGTCAGGATGTGCGAATCAGGATGTAGTAGTCTGTCAGGGTTGAAATAAGGGACTGTAGTGTGAGCGTCTCGCTCACCCGGACAAGATGTCCCAGAGTTTCCCGTGAAGAATATCTCCCCGGAAACTCCTCTTTGCACTACCAAAAAATCCCCCAAAACAAAATTGACAGACTAGTAGTTCACCAAAGTAACTTTGCAGGGACAAAAATCTCCATGTCTTTGCGTCTCCGTCTCTCCTAGTCAATCTCAACCCGTTAATTCTGGGTTGGCAAACCACTAGTTTGCCACAATCAATCAGCAGAATAAATTCATTAATGTTGATTCTGATTATTATTTCACAACTAATTAATTGAATATTTCAAAGTTTCTGGTATTATCTTTCTGAAATCTCTGATACGCACAACCAGCTTGAGGCGTAGCCAATCGGATTAGCGATCGCGATAAATCTAGCTTTATCTGCTAGAATTTCACATTAAATAGCCAAACACATACATAATATCCACAAATATTCATCCGCCAAATATCAATAATTCTGGCAAAATCACTTAATATCTCTAAAAATAGTCCCCATAAACCCCTAACCTGTAATCCCTAAAACATCTTTGAGCAAAAGCTAGTTATCAAACCCTAATAAATATGGCAATAAATCAGCAGCTTGATTTTGAATTTATTTTCCCTCCCAGGTATATGATATGTGAAACAGAAATTGTGCAACAGACATTGTGCAAATATATAAGACACCCTAGTTACATATTCGCAAATACTATATATTCAGGAATTGTGGTTGGGTACAAATAACTAAATTTGCTGCCGATAATTATTAAGAAATTAAATCCGAAAATGAAAGACTTATAAAATTTTTACACTACGTCTTTATACCCTTGCTAAAATCACAAACTTTGTCCAATATGGTTTAGCAATAATAGGTAAAATCACACCCCAATTAAGCTAAATTAAAGTCCTACTTACAATCCTGCAATATTTAATTAAATAAATTAAAACAACGCCTGTGCCTCAACCACCCTCCCAACCTACTGATAGTAATAACAGTGCCACTACGGATGTCACCCCCGTCGTCGCGCTGAAAGAACTTGTGGCAAGGCTACATCGTGAACAAAATAAAATTCAAGACTTACTCAGTTCGTTGGGATTTGCACTGAGAAGTTTTAACAATTTGAATCAGTTTCTCGAATTAATACCGTTGATGGCAACAAGAGTAACTGACGCTGACGGCAGTGCTTTATTTCTCTACAAACCTAATGGGCAAGTACGATTAGAACAGTTGCACTGGCAAGATAGTCGTCAACGTAAAGATATTCGTAAAGCACTGGAAACAGCCAGTAGTCAAATTGCATTGCTATCCAATACTGTGCCATTAACGACAACTACAACAGGGATGCTGGATGACCAAATGCATCGCTGCTTAGGTCCAGATGTGCAGATTTTCGGCACAGCAATATTAGTAAAGCATAATGAACGTGGATGGCTATATGTTTTGAGCCGCGACCCCGATTATACTTGGACAGAAACACGGCAGAAGTTAGTCCGCTTGGTTGCAGATCAAACCGCAGTTGCCATTGAAAACGACGAATTAGCAGTTGAACTGCGAAAAAAAGAACGTCTTGATCAAGAATTAGAAATTGGTGCGGAAATTCAAAGGCGACTTTTACCACGTCAATGTCCGATAATTCCTGGTGTTGCTCTAGCTGCACGTTGTAAACCAGCTAACCGAGTTGGCGGTGATTATTATGATTTTATTCCTACCAATCACGACCAAATTCAACCCAGTGGTAAAAATGCGATCGCCTCTGAAGAAATCGGTCGTTGGGGCTTGGTTGTCGGGGATGTCATGGGAAAAGGTGTCCCGGCTGGCTTAATTATGACAATGATGCGGGGGATGTTGCGGGGTGAAGTTTTACATGGTCATCCACCACGACGAATTTTACAGAATTTGAATCGCGTTATGTATGCAGACTTGGAAAATTCCAACCGTTTTGTGACGTTGTTCTATTCTGAATTTGACCCCGATACCAAAATTTTATCCTATAGCAATGCTGCACATAATCCTCCGTTATGGTGGCACGCTGCGACAAAAACAGTTACCCGCTTAGATACTTTAGGAATGCTGATTGGTTTGGATGCCAACAGTCAATATGAAGATGGACAAGCCTTATTAGAATCAGGAGATGTTGTCATTTATTATACTGACGGCATGACGGATGCGGCATCTGCAAGTGGCGATCGCTTTGATGAAGAGAATCTTATTGAGGCACTGAACATTGCTTGTCGCATTTATCGTGACCCTCAAGAAATACTTGATTATATGTTTAATAAGGTACAGGATTTCATCGGTGGTGAGAAGCAAAACACTGATGATATGACGTTAGTTGTGTTGCAAGTCAAGTAATAATTAGTGAGTCTCACAAGCAAACCCTAAGTATAATTAACAAGCTTCGGATGAGGTGTTGATTCAACTGACCATGTCTTTACCAGCCTAAAAACCAATTGGGTTCAGCATAGCCGCCACAATCTGAATACCTGCGGTATTATCTGCGATCGCCTCATCACGTCTCTTTCACAAAATCACTCTTGATGGGAGAATATTAAAGATATGTTACGTAACTCTCTGGTTGCTCCCAGCCCAAGGAATAAAACGAATGTGGAAAAGAATTGGATTAATTTTTCTATTAGTTTTTAGCTTAAATTTTAGCTATTCTAATATGGCAGTGGCGGCTGGACTCAAAAGTTTTGCAGATACAGATGATGGCTACGAGTTTACATACCCAACTGGTTGGGTACAGGTTAAAGTTGCTAATGGTCCCGATGTCGTATTCCACGATATTATTGAGCCATCAGAAAACGTATCTGTGGTGATTAGCCCAGTTCCCGGAGGAAAAACCCTATCTGAGCTAGGAACACCTGGAGAAGTAGGGTATAAATTAGGAAAAAATGCCCTTGCTCCTGAAGGTTCGGGGCGGGAAGCTGAATTAGTCGATGCCGCCGAAAGGGAATTGAATGGCAAAAAATATTACAAATTTGAATATTTAATTAAGCTTCCCAATAATAAACAACGTCACAATTTAGCCAGTGTTACCGTTAGTCGTGGTAAATTGTTTACTCTCAATGCTTCTGTCACAGAGAAACGTTGGTCAAAAGTCAAACGCATGATTGAAGAGTCAATTGACTCATTTCAAGTTTATTAAAATTGCTTAGTTCTGAATTCCAATTTTTTTCTTAGTTTCGCCTTTTCCTTCTTCTCAACATGGGTATTCCAGAATTTGTCCTAGCATCCGCTTCCCCAGCACGTAAGCGACTATTGCAATCTATTGGTATCGAACCAACTATTTGTGTCAGTAATTTTGATGAATCTCAAGTTAAATCTCGTGATCCAGTATTATTAGTACAAGTGCTAGCACAACGTAAGGCTGAGAGAGTTACGCCGAAGTTTAATTCCGCTTTGGTGATGGGCTGTGATTCAGTATTGGCTGTGAATGGTGAAATTCATGGCAAACCAGCAAATATAGAAGAAGCAATTTTACGCTGGCAAGAAATGCGTGGGAATATTGGTGATTTGCTCACAGGACATGTGTTAATTGACACTACTCAAAAAAGGATGTTAGTTAGATGCCAAATCACCAAAGTTCACTTTGCGAATGTTAGCGATGAGCAAATTCAGGCTTATGCAGCCACCGGAGAACCGCTCAATTGTGCCGGTGCTTTTGCTTTGGAAGGTAAGGGAAGCGTGTTTGTCGAGAAAATCGACGGTTGTCATAGTAATGTGATTGGCTTGAGTTTACCTTTGCTGCGGCATATGCTGGCTGATTTAGGGTACGGAGTGACTGATTTTTGGAATTCAGGTAATGGTTAATGGTTGGGACTCAATAACCAATACCCAATACCTGTTAACTATTTACCACCATAGAAAAAAGCGATTTCTTTTTCTTTGAGAGTGGCAAAGCCAGCATCAGCAAGCATTTGATCAAGTTCAGCTTGGGGAATATGTTTTGCTCCGATTCGCACAATACGCGATCGCATGGTATTGGAGACACCGCTACGCTGACGATTGGCTTCCAGTGCCATCACATTACTGTATAAATCCAGTTTCGCTTGAGGAATCGGAGTCCCATCAAAATCAATCCCCCGTGCGATCGCTTCATCAATTGCATCAGCACCCTTGGTTGTAGCTTGGTTTGTTTCAGCAGACATGGTTTTTTTGTATCATCTTCAACCTTGAATTTTACCAATGTTGTGCCAATAATTGAGACATATCATCTCTGGGGAATTATATTGATGTTCGCCTCATCACTTACAATTAAAATTTCTCCACGTCACCGCGTCTCAGTATCTCCGAGTCAATCTCAACCCGTCAATTCTGGGTTGGCAAACCACTAGCTCTCTGTGTCTGTTTATATCGTCATGATTTCGGCGATTCCTTCTTTCCCCTTCCCCTCACCCACAAACCTGTTGGCATCTGGATAAATTCCAGAATAAGATATCAATGACATCCTCAAGGTGTATTGATAAGGTGGTGCCATGTCCAATCCAGATGCTCCAGATATAGAAAATCGTTCTCTGGAGCAAGCTCTAACCAATAAAATTATTGATGACTATTTTGATAGCTCAGAAAGTTGGTTGCGGGCAATTCTACGGATGTGTTTCTTCTCATTAGGACACTTAGATGAGCTACCAGTATTTGTCGTAGAATGTCCAAATCAGGCTGTTGCCAAGCGTTTAAGTCGTAAGACCTATCCATTTCGTGGTATTTTATATTACCTGACAGATAATTTTAGCGCTGGTAGTCGATCGCTCTTTTGCTATCGCGATGTCAAACAGGGAGTTTGGTACTGTTACGACACTAGCACTAATTCTTGGACTGCGGTGAAGAATTTGGAGGCACCTACTGCCTCCGCAGATGGGTAAAATACTTCTCGTAGATTTTGAGGGTTTTGTGAGCAATTGAGTCCCAATTGTATTGATTTGCTAGTTGCAGATTATTTTCGCCCATTGCCGACAGTTGCTCGTGATTGGCTACTGCTGCTTGCAGGGATTTTAATAAACCCTCTTCATCGTTGGAGTCGTAGAGGAAAGAGACAGAATTATCCAATATATCTGCAAAAAAGCCTACGGATGGAGCAATACAGGCTTTCCCAAATGACATGGCTAAAAGTGCTACTCCTGATGTTGTAAATACCTTGTAGGGGATAATAACGCAGTCGCAGGCATTGAAATAAATTTGCACTTGCTCATCGGCAATTTCTGCGGGGAAAAATAAAATATTGGGAGATTCACGAATACGATGATTAATTAATTCTTCTAGATTCTCTTCACATGGTTTCCCAGCAATTAACAAAGTGATATTATTGTGATTTTCATTTAGCTGTTGGAAACAATCTATAGTTTCTAAAATTCCTTTGTAGCGATAAATATATCCGAAAATTAGAAATACAATATTTTCTGCTGATATACCTAGTTGATGTCGGCAATCTAAGCGCTCAGTTTCGTTTTTATAATAGTTGATGTAATTCCCATGGGGAACAACATGGACTTTGGATTTATTAGTGAGCAAAAACTTGGATTCAACTTCTTTTTTGGTGCGATCGCAATGTGTAATAATTCCATCTAAACAATAACCTAAAATTAGTCCCTGTAATCGATTAAAGTTATTTGTTGTATCAACTTTGTTCGACCATTCATGTACTGTCCAAATCAGTTTAATTCCCTGAATTTTCAGGATTAATGATTGATAGATAAATAAAACTATTTTGAGAATAATACTAATTTTAGTATTCGCATTTTTAGGGAGAATGAAGGGATGTAAGGTCTGAAAATGTAAAATATCGAAATTTTTTTTGAGATTCGGTAATATCTTTTTCAAAAATAAAGGCGGCTCTGATGACTTCCAAACACAATCTTCTACCTTTATTCCCAAATTATTTAAATGCTTTTTTAATAATGTTTTATAAGGATTGTCTTCCCAATCCCATAAAAAAACGACTTGTAAAGAATTCTTGATTCTATGTTTCAACATATTAGATAAACCCAGCACCAGATTCAGCTAATAGAGTTAACTTAATTAATCATTGAATCATAGGTTATGTATAAAGAAAACCTTAAGACCAAAGAAACCCAGTTTCTTGAATTTAAGTATCGAGCATCATCTGATTGTTTGGTGAGAAACCGGGTTTCTCCCTGCACGACTATCTTTAATATTTACTTTATAAATGATCTCTGAATTGCTGACTTAATGATATTTGTGACGGGTGACTAAGCCACCTACAAAAGCACCTAAAATCGTCCCTGTCCACAAACCTGCAATACTACCTTGCCACATTGCACCAGGAATCACCGTAACATTGCACAATTCTTTAACTCCCAAAATTTGATTTTGACAATGTTGGCTGCGAAAATGCATTGTAATTTGCCAGCCTGCAAATCCGGCAACAATACCTGATGTGATGGCAATAAAAGAACAAATTACAGTGCGTTTTTTGGTCATATTTGGTGAATTGGTAATAGTGAGTTGGCAATGCTTAGAACGAAAGATAACACAATCATCAAATCAAAAGCTGTCCTAGGAGGGCTTTAAACCCAAATTTTTGGTGACAATCAAAATCTCACCAATCAATTAACCAGTATTTCTCATCCCCGCAGCAATCCCATTAATAGTTAATAATGCACCTCTAAGTAATTCTCCTTTGCTATAACGTGAGTGAATCACTCCAGATGTACTCAGCTTTTTAGATTCTCGCAAGCGCTTGAGTAGGGAAACTTGGATAAACCCTAGCGGCACGATTGTACCATTACGCAACTGCACGGAACGTTGCAAAACGGGGTCTCCATCAAGTAGATGAGCATGTTCTGTGATTTTTAGCACTAAGTCGCGGGTGAGGTAATATTCTTGAGCAATTTGGTCAAAAACTCCTTGGCATCGCTCCCTATCTTCAGGGTGGGATAATTCCTGAACGTAGTGCTGGGCTATTTGTAAATCTACTTTTGCCAAGGTCATTTCTGCCTTAGAAATTACCATCTTGAAGAATGGCCATTTGATGTAGAAATATTGCAGCAATTTGAGATGTTCTTCTGGCTCTTCATCTAAAAATTCCCGCAAAGCAGCACCCATACCATACCAAGATGGTAGCAAGAAGCGGGTTTGCGTCCAGCTAAATACCCAAGGAATAGCCCGCAAACTGCTTAAGTCTTTTTTGCCGGAAGGACGACGTGCAGGACGAGAACTGATTTGTAACTGGCTAATTTCTTCGATGGGAGTGACTTGGTGAAAAAAGTCAATAAAGTCAGGTTGTTCGTAGATTAAAGCACGATAATGTTGACGCGATCGCGCAGATAATTCTTCCATTATCTGGTTCCAGGGTTCGATGTCGTCAAAGCCTGTCCGCAATAAACTCGCTTGAATTACTGCGGTGGTAATTGTTTCTAGGTGATATAAGGCTAAGTCACGCAATGAATATTTTGACGCTAGGACTTCACCTTGTTCGGTAATTTTTATGCGTCCATTTATACTATGCCCTGGCTGCGCCAAAATAGCTTCATATGCTGGACCTCCACCTCTGCCTACGGAACCACCACGTCCATGAAATATGCGTAAATTAATACCATATCCTTCTGCAATTTCCTGTAAATACTTTTGTGCCTTGTGAATTTCCCAATTACTACTTAAAAATCCTGAATCTTTGTTGCTGTCGGAATATCCCAACATCACTTCTTGCAAGTTAGGAGTCAGGGGGGATGAGGGAGGGAGGGAGGGGGAAAGGGAAGCAGAAACAGCTTGTTTACCTTCTTCTGATTCCGCTTTTTCCTTTTCAATGGCAGCAAAACCACCAGCTAGCAAGGCGCGATATAATGGCAGATCAAATAGCTGACGCATTACCTGAAGAGATTTTTGCAAATCTTCGACGGTTTCAAACAGGGGTACTACTTGAATAGTACCAATTGCTGTACCTGGGTCAAAAAGTCCAGCTGATTTGGCAAGTAGTAATACTTCCAATACGTCGCTGACTTCGCGGCACATGCTGATAATGTAGGTTTGGCAAATATTGTAACCAAATTCCTGCTGTAGAGAACGAACGATGCGGAAAGTCTTGATAATATCGTTGGTTTTCTCGGAAAATGGCAATTCTGCGGGGATAAGGGGACGACGAGTTTTCAGTTCACTTGTTAACCAGGCAACTCGTTCAACTTCAGATAAGTCGTTGTAGGATTGTTTGAGGATTCCCAAGTATTCCAGAATCTCATTAATTGCGTCGGAGTGACGGGAGGATTCTTGGCGAATATCGAGCTTGGTTAAGTTAAACCCAAAAATTTCAACTTGACAAATTAAGTTTTCTAGTTGTTGGGACTTTAATCCGGTTTCGGTGATGTTGCGTTGAATCAACCGCAACTCTGCTAAAAATTCTTCTCCCGAATGGTAAAGAGGTTTTGATTCCTCTTTGAGGATTTCGCCTTTTTGGAGTGCCGAATTACGTTCCCTGGTATTTTCTAAGCGTTTGAGAATGTATGACAATTTGAGTCGGTATGGTTCTTGTCGATACCGCAGTGCCAATTCGTCGTAAATTTCGCTGAGTTGGGATTGTTCTAATTCTAGGGATTCCAGTAAGTCGGGAAGTACATCACTCCACTGCATTGATACACTCAGTAATTCCCGCAGTTCTTTAACCGATTTGATGTATTTTTCGAGAACAATATTGCGTTGGTAACAAGCAGTTTCCCAAGTAATCGCCGGTGTCACCGAGGGATTTCCATCCCTATCTCCACCCACCCAAGAACCAAAGGTGCAAAAGTTTTTGCTTGGTGGTTCTAACCAAGGAAATGTCGCCTGCAAAGACTGCTTTAAACGGCGGTATAAATGGGGAATGCCATCAAATAAAACTTCTTGGAAATAGTGTAATGCGTAGTCAACTTCGTCCAACACCGAAGGCTTGAATTGGTGCAACTCATCAGTTCGCCACCACAAACAAATTTCTTCAACTAACTGCGATCGCAATTCCTCGGCTTCCCAATTATTTGCCCCAAAAGCACCACCTAAACGCTTTTCTAAAGCGTCAAATTCTTGCAATAATTGCACAACTCGTCGTTGTTTACCGCGAATTGTATGGCGGACAATCTCTGTAGGGTGCGCTGTGAACACCAACTGCACATCTAATTGTGCTATTAATCGTTGAATCAGTTGTGGCGGAACGTTAAGCTTAAACAACTGCGGAAATAATGATGCAAAAGTACCTTTTTGCTTGTCATCATCTTCAGAATGTCGCCAACTTTTTGTCAACATCTGAGTTCCCAAACCACTATTGACAGGAAAACCTTCCTCTGGGTGGGCATGGGTGTGCAAATGGGAAATATTTGGTAAAACTTCCTCTGCTGGTGCTGCTGATTCAGCTTCGTAGCGTGTTAGCTGTTCCTTCTGTTCGTAATCCTGCTCAATAATATTAATCAACTGAAAATACAGTGCAAATGCCCTGGTGGCGCGAATTGCATCGTTAATACTCAGTTGTTCGATTAACTTAAAAACAGAGGAAGCTTGGTCATTCGTCGCTTGTCCTTCTGGCGAACATAAATCACGCAATTTACGCAATAAATCCACCATATCTTGACCGCACTCTTGCCGCAGCACGGTTTCCCATAACTCCTCCATGATTTGGAGGCGATGGCGTAGAAATAAATCGGAAGCTGGGTAGGCATTCGCATCCCGAATAGAAGAGTATAAAAGGGAACTCATATCCTCTGTCGTAGTAGAACCGATAAAAGGTTATTATTCTTGATTTTGAAATTTATGGATAGGGAAAGTACCACAAAGTTTGGAAATTGACCTGTATCTTTTTAACTGTCATTGGTTTGACGATTGTCGGGAAAGTCCAAAATTGGTAAACGATCGCCCCGAAACACCTCTTCGCTAGCCTTGCCAATGGCATTTAGGGTTGCAGTTGCATTTTTCTGTGCTAAAACCAGCATGAGAACTGAAGCTGTACCTATTTGCAGGAGGAAAGATTGAGGGATGGCTAACAAACCTAGATGTAAATTACTCAGATCAGAATCGCGATGGGAAGAATTAGAGTTGTTGGCAGGCATTGCTTTTTTCAGTTGTTGTAGGATTAAGTGAAACAAAAAGAAAACGACCAGATTGAATTTCGGTGAGTTTAATCCTCGTAAAATCAATGCTTCTCAAAACTATTTTCGCGGACTTGGTTGTGCTGCGAGGATCACAAAATGTTAAAAAACATTCATAGTGGAATAATTCTATGGTTCTAGTTTACAAGCGATCGCTCAATAGTAGTTACTGGTTAGTAGTTACTTGTTCATGATTACTTGTTAATACTGATTGAGTCATTGAGACGTAAGCATTATCTCCCTCTGTCCCCCTTTTCCCCTTTCTCCCAATTACCCTTCCCATGAAATCATTACTACCAGACCGCCAAAAAACAATAGTGCAATGGGTAAGCCAAGCAACTGGTATCAACACTTTGGGCGTGAAAGTTCGGTTGCGGGGAAATGACCTACATATTTTGTGCGAATCTATTGAGTGCCCTCCACGTTGGCAAACTTTATCTGATTTGCTCACGGCTTTGCAGCAAACAGACCTAGATGCCCTCAAGAGTAGCGATAGCAACGAACAACCTTCAATATATCAAGTATTCGTCTACGGTAGAAAAAAAGCTGCCAAGCGTCCAGAATGGTGTCATCGAGTTTATTTGAACCAACTTGATCGCCATTTAGAACAAATTAATCAAGCTTTACTCCGGGAAAAGTCCAAGCAGCCCGGTGGAGCAATGATTGTCTCCAATGAAAGTTTGGCACGACAAGGTGATCCAGATGCGATCGCCCGATATCTCAGCGAAACCCTCAGCGCCTACAATATTAGTGTCCAAGTCAAAATTAAGAAACCAAAACAGTCAGGTGGAAATGTCGGATTAACTGACCCTAAAGCTCCCCAATCCTCCACTGCTAGCAATCGCTTGTGGGTACTTTGTCAATCCAGCTACAGTCCTGATCCTAGTCTCATTGCTGAACCTGTAGCCCAAAAACTCCGTCATCTCAAACTTGCTGGTTATCAGGACGCAGTTATTGTCGCTCAAGTCCAGGGAGAAAGCAAAACTGACTGGACGCTACGGATCGATTTAACCCCGCCAGAAATCATGCTCAAAGAATGGGCAAGGTGGGGTGATGTGGAAGCTTTAGGACAATACCTGAATGAAAATTTGTCCAGTAAAAACATTAAAGTCTCAACATCTCTACAAGAAACAACGCTGCACGTATTTTGCTCCTCAATTAACTCTCCCCATGCCATATCTCCGGCACCGCACCGCACCCGATGCATGGAAACAATTGGCACAATCCTCGAAGATATTGCCCCCCAAGCGATCACCGCCGCCACTCTCTACGGACAAACAACCAAAGATGCAGACCCTGCTTGGATTGACTGGCTTTCATTACCTGCACAGCAGCACCCAGCCTTAGCAATTTCTGCCTTAGAGCTAGCTAGTTCTGCGGATGAACCGGCGATTATTTTTTTACTAGAAAGATTACTCAACCCTGATTTAAATTGGCGTTTAAAAACAGGTGGGATTCGTGTTCTCCTACTCCGTAAAGGTGACTTACTTCATGTGATGTGTGATGCACCTGTTTGCCCCAAGCGCAAACAAGTTGCCAGCAAAGTCATCAAATTGCTACGCCAAATTAAGATTCCCGGAGTTGTCGGCGTGCGAATTTATGGTCGCCGTGCGGGTAACAAAGAAGCCGTTTGGCACTATGGCGTGGATTTCCAAACGAGAGAACGTGTTGTCCCAGAACCAACTCCCGAATTTGCTGCAATTTCTGCCTATGTCCACGAACTTTTACCATCAGACTCAAATGATTCGGGATTGCGCCCCGACTTAACCACCAAAGAAGTTCAGACTTTTGTCAAAAAAATTGCCCACGATTGGGGTGCTACTGCCAGAAAGTTTCTCTTAGCAACTCAATTGTTTACGGATATTGGTCAGTGGTCAGAGCAAAATGCATCTGTACAAGGACATTTGGTTGCCTTAATTTGGGGTAGCTTGGGTTTATTGCTGACAGTGCAAACAGATTGGCTACTTAATTATTTCCTTTCTCGCCCCCATCAACAAACTGCGGCGATCGCTAGTAATACTACTCCCACATCCCCCACAAATGATATATCGAACACAATTAGGCTGAAAAATAATACAGGTAATTCCCAACCAGATAACAGTGCCTTTAACGATTCGGGATTTACGCAGTCACCAGGTAATAATTCTCCCAGGCAAAATCAAGCAACGCCAACAGCGATTCTTTTAGCTGCACGTACCCAAACACCCACATTTAACGCCCGTCAACTCGACGAGCAACTCGCAATCTACAAACAGCGCTTACAGAAAAATGGCACAACTCCAGATATTTTAATTATCGGTTCATCACGTGCCCTACGCGGAATTGATCCTATTGCCCTCTCCAAAAAATTAGCCAAGCAAGGTTATCCAGACTTAGATATTTTTAATTTTGGGATCAATGGAGCTACTGCCCAAGTAGTTGATTTTATTTTGCGTAAAGTTCTCGAACCGGAAGAAGTTCCTAAAATGATTGTTTGGGCAGATGGTGTCCGGGCTTTTAATAGTGGACGTGAGGACATAACCTACCAGGCAATTACAGCATCACCTGGTTATCAAGAAGCGATTGAAAAGTTTATTGCTCAGGGTAATAACTCGAATCGAGAAGCAAAACAGCTATCAAAATTAGCTGCCAACCCCAAAACAAACAATCAGCAACAGAACAGCTATCAAGTAGTAGATAAGTGGTTCAATCAAGGATTAGCAGTCTTTTCCGGCACTTATCAAAATCGCGATCGCTTGAAAACAAATTTAAATGAACAAATGAAATCGTTACCAATTTTTAGTAGCGAAACGGTAGATACTACAAAAACAAACCCCAATGATGGTGAACAGGATACATCCACTCAGTCTGTAGATTTTGATGGTTTTTTGGCGCTATCAATTCGCTTCAATCCGACAACCTATTACCAAAAACACTCCAAAGTTAGTGGTAGCTATGACAATGACTACAAATCATTCTTACTGGGAGGAGAACAAGATGCCGCATTGCAAAATATTCTCCAATTTACCCAATCAGAAAAAATCTCTTTGGTATTTATTAATATGCCCCTCACCGCCGAATATTTAGACCCAATTCGTAGCCAACATGAGCAAGAATTTCAGCAATATATGTCGAGAATAGCTAGCGATCGCTCTCATTTTGTCTTCCGTGACCTGAGTTTACTTTATCCTCAAAAAAACGATTATTTTTCAGACCCTAGCCACCTCAACCGTTATGGTGCATACGAAGTATCTAACCACATTGCCAAAGACCCGATGATTCCCTGGAGTAATCAGAAATAATTCGTTATTCATAATTATTAATCAATAATTCAAAATGCCCATTAATTATTAAACTTTCAATGAATTTAATATCTATTACATACGGATTATTTTTAATTAGCCTCCTGGGTATTTACTGGTCTGTTGGACAAGAGGAATTACGCTTATGGGTACTTTTGATTGCTAGCATCATTTTTTATATTTCCTATCAACCCGCATATATCCTTCTACTATTAGTTTTAGTTTTTATCAACTATCGTATTGGTATAGAGCTTGGAGATAATACTTCTCCCGGACAGCATTCTCAAGATTGGCAAGTATCTAATGAAGAATGGCAATATGCCCAAGCAGACTGGAATCGTCGCCGGCTTATACTAGTTTCTATAGGCATATTTATCAATGTTTTTATCCTATTTGGGTTTAAATATTTGGTTCCGTTTCTAAAATTTGCAACACCACAAAATACCGCAAATAGTATTGGTTTAGATTCATTTAAACTAGTTGCACCTTTAGGAATTTCCTATTTTGTGTTTGAATGTATTGCCTATTTAGTTGATATTTATCGTGGCGCTCCGGCAACTGGTAACTTTGTCAAATTTGCTGCCTATAAACTATTTTTTGCTAAAATTACTTCTGGTCCCATCACTCGCTTTCATCAACTAACCCAGCAGTTTAAAAATAATCAAGTTCCTACCGTTGATAGCATTGCTGAAGCACTGTGGTTAATTGCGAGAGGAGCAGTGAAAAAAGGCTTATTTGCTGACAATATTGGGATTTTTGTGGATATTTGCTTTGGTAATCTTCAACGCGCTGGTAGTAGCGATATTTGGTTAGCAACCTTCGCCTATGGTTTACAGCTTTATCTAGATTTTAGTGGCTATGTGGATATTGCTCGTGGTAGTGCTTTGCTATTTGGGTTAAAACTGCCAGAAAACTTCGATTTTCCCTATTTTTCCACTAGTATCGCCGATTTTTGGCGACGCTGGCATATGACTTTGGGTGATTGGTTGCGAAATTATCTATATTTCCCCCTTGGTGGTTCCCGTGCTGGTTTGGAGCGTACCTGCGTAAACCTGATGATTGTTATGGTTGTCTGCGGGATTTGGCACGGTGCAACTTTGGGTTTTATCATTTGGGGAATGCTGCACGGACTCGCTTTAATTATCCATCGATTAAGTGATAAATTAAGCGATCGCATCGAATTTCTCGAACATTTTTGGCAATCTCCCTTTGGTATCATCATCGCCTGGTTGCTCACCCAAGCTATGGTTTTCACTTCTTGGATTTGGTTTCGCTTACCGAATCTCAAAGATTCATGGCTAGCGACACAACACCTCTGGGGACATCCAGCAGATTCCCAATTTGCCCAGCTTGTCTATATAGAGGCATTCAAAATGAGCCAATCACAAATTGCCATATTGCTGGGAACGTTGGCAACATGTATGTCAATCACCTATTTCTTTAGCCGCAGACTGAAACTACAATTCACTTGGCACCTCAAACTTCTTTTTGTACCCTTGTGTTTCTACGCTGTTTGGCTACTGGCTCCTGAAGGTAGTCTTCCTTTCATCTACTTTGATTATTAATTTATTCCCAGTTCCCATGGGATTACAGCCATAAATTCATTACCAGTAAAGATTTCAGACAAAATCATCATTTATCTGCAATAGGGCTTTCGCCCTCTACATTCTTTAGCGATTTATTTTACTTGACAAATCTTGATTAATTTTTGTATCCTAAATTCAAGTATAGTAAATAAGTGTTTGGCAAGCGTTAACAAAACTATATACAAATTGACTTAGATTTATAAAACTTTAAGGTTAAGTAGCTTTGTAACGAGAAATCAAGATAAACGCAGACAATTACTTATTAATAAATGTTAAGCTATGAAAGTATTATTGCCCAAACGCTTCGGGTAATAAATTTTAGTAGGTAAAATTGACTAAATTCATTAGAAATACTAATAGTGAGTGCCTACTCTTATGAGAGCGATCGCTGTAGAGTTGTAAGTACAGGTAAATAACACTTACCTAAAAAATTCACAAATTTTTGCACTCATAAGAACATGACAACAACCTTACAGCGTCGCTCCGGTGCGAACGGTTGGGAGCGCTTCTGCGAGTGGATCACCAGCACTGAAAACCGCATCTATGTCGGTTGGTTCGGTGTATTGATGATTCCTACTCTACTGGCAGCAACTACCTGCTTCATCATCGCTTTCATCGCCGCACCTCCTGTAGATATCGATGGTATCCGTGAACCTGTAGCAGGTTCATTGATCTATGGAAACAACATCATCTCCGGTGCAGTTGTTCCTTCATCCAACGCCATTGGTCTTCACTTCTACCCTATTTGGGAAGCAGCTTCCTTAGATGAGTGGCTGTATAACGGTGGTCCTTACCAATTGGTAATTTTCCACTTCCTCATTGGTTGTGCCTGCTACATGGGTCGTCAGTGGGAATTGTCCTACCGCTTGGGAATGCGTCCTTGGATTTGCGTAGCTTACTCTGCGCCTTTGGCATCTGCTACCGCAGTATTCTTGATTTACCCCATCGGTCAAGGTTCCTTCTCTGACGGTATGCCCTTGGGTATCTCCGGAACCTTCAACTTCATGATTGTGTTCCAAGCAGAACATAACATCTTGATGCACCCCTTCCACATGTTAGGTGTGGCTGGTGTGTTCGGTGGTAGCTTGTTCTCGGCAATGCACGGTTCGTTGGTAACCTCTTCCTTGGTTCGTGAGACATCGGAAACCGAAAGCCAAAACTACGGTTACAAATTCGGTCAAGAAGAAGAAACCTACAACATCGTAGCAGCACACGGTTACTTCGGTCGCTTGATCTTCCAATACGCTTCTTTCAATAACAGCCGCTCTTTGCACTTCTTCTTAGGTGCTTGGCCCGTTGTTGGTATCTGGTTCACTGCACTAGGTATCTCGACAATGGCATTCAACTTAAACGGTTTCAACTTCAACCAGTCGGTAATCGACTCACAAGGTCGTGTCATCAGTACCTGGGCTGACGTAATCAACCGCGCTAACTTGGGTATGGAAGTAATGCACGAGCGTAATGCTCACAACTTCCCTCTTGACTTGGCTGCTGGAACAGAAACCCCTGTTGCCATTGCTGCACCTGCAATCAACGCTTAATCAATAGCTTGAGTAAGGTCGTAGAGATGTGCGGTAACACATCTCCACTGTTAAACTAAACTAGCTAAAGCGTCTTCTTCGGAAGGCGCTTTTTACTTTCGCATCATATTGTAAAGTTTTTTAAAGTATTTTTCAAGATGTTCCCATAAGTGTTGATTTTTTGAAGAAGAACCTGTGGGGAGAAAAGATGATTGCCGACACACAAAAATTACTGCAAAATCCTAAATTACAAACCTTTAGATCCCGCTAATTAGCTAAAATTTTCATAACTGATGCTTCTACCTATAAACATATTTTCATGAGTAGTGATAGTCAACTCGATCTTTTCGATTTAAACAAACCCAATCTCCAGCCAAAATTAAACGAACTTATTCCTACGGATGCTAAAATTCCTATTCTTCCAGGAACTTATCCCAGCATGGTGGAATTGGCACAACACTGCAATCAGTGTCATCGCTGTGGATTGGGAGCAACCCGCACCCATGCCGTAATTGGGCGCGGCAACCCGGAAGCCACGATTATGATTGTTGGTGAAGCACCGGGACAACATGAAGACGAAACAGGTTTACCTTTTGTTGGTCGTTCGGGTCAACTCCTTGAGAAAATTTTAGCATCGGTGCGACTTGATACAGAGCAGGATGTATATATCGGTAATATTGCCAAGTGCCGACCACCAGAAAATAGGACACCTACCGCCAAAGAAATGACGGCTTGCAAACCATACATATTTGAGCAGATTCGCCTTGTTGACCCAAAAATTATTCTGTTAACAGGTGCCACTGCTGTCAAGGGTTTAATTGGCGATCGCGGTTCGATGACAAGTATTCGTGGTAAATGGATTGAATGGGAAGGAAGGTTATGTATGCCAATATTCCACCCTTCCTATCTACTACGAAATCCGACACGCGATCGCGGTGGTCCCAAATGGTTAATGTGGCAAGATATACAAGTTGTACGCGCTAAATATGATGAAATTCGTCACTCAAATTAAGTCAAAAATAATTGAATTAATAATATTCAAGACGTAGCAATATAACTTTTCTACAACAAAAAAGGCAAGCTATCGTTTACTTGCCTTAATTATTTATAAGCTCAAAATGTCCGACAACTAAATACTTCATCAAAACATCGAGTTTTCGCAAATCAACTCCAATCAATTTGCCTACAAAGGACGATAGGTACGATAGTTGATATTCGGGAAAATATTATCCATTAACTCCACTTTTTCCAACCAACCACTATCGACTTTGCCGATTTTGATATCTTCATATAGTTTATTAAAACGCATCAAATGCGATCGTGTCCTCCGCACTGCATAGGGAACCATTGTTCCTGTCCGCATAATAAATGCCCAGTCGGAAGATTGTGCCAAAAGTAACTCGCGGGCTGCTTGATTTAATGCTCGCAATTCCAACTCATCAGCCGCTTCCCTTGTCGATATCTCAATCATTCTTTCTGCGGCTTTGTGTAAATGCGGGTAAATCCACGCATTCGTATCATTTAACCAATACTCATGAAAACCTTTGTAACCCCAACTAGATTGCGAGGGACGACACACTTGCTGATTTGGCTCTGCCCGCAAATAATCAGCCAAATGAGTCATTTGATAGGTTTTTTGGTCATACCACGACTTGCGGAACAAATAATCAATAAACCACGGACCTTCATACCACCAATGCCCAAATAACTCGGCATCATAAGGCGAAACCACAATTGGCGATCGCCCCATAATTCCCTGTAGATGTGCCACTTGCTGTTCGCGATTATACATAAAATTTGCGGCATGCTCTGCGGCTTTTTCCCTCGCCCAATAAGGGTCATAAAGCGCTTTGTCCGACAATCCTAAACCACGACCTGTAATTTTATGATACTTAATCCCAGTATTTTTACGCTGCCCATTTGGCATAATGTAGGGCTTAATGTATTCATACTCAGCTTCCCAACCCAAATCTTTATAAAATTCCCGGTATTCAGCCGCACCTGGATAACCAACCTCCGACGACCAGACCTGCTGTGAAGACTCATGATCCCGTCCAAATGCTGCTACACCCGTTTCCGTAAAAATAGGGGCATAAGTGCCAAAACGAGGGCGAGGACGAGCATAAAGAATGCCATGTCCGTCAATCAGGAAGTAGCGCAAGCCTACATCCGCCAGCATCCGCTCTAAACCTTCATAATAAGCACATTCTGGCAACCAGATACCTCGTGGAGCTCGTCCAAAGGTTTCGCCATAATGATCATAAGCGACTTGAAGTTGTGACCATACAGCTTGCGGGTACATTTTCATCAACGGCAAATAACCGTGGGTAGCACCGCAAGTAATAATTTCCAGGTTATTAGAATCTTGAAATTGTTTAAAGGCTGTTACTAAATCCCCTTGATGGTGTTCCCAAATTTCCCTTGTCGAATTAAACTCACTCGCATAGTGTTCGCCAAGATATTTTAAATGACCATTGTGAGCATTTCGCTCAATTTCCTGCTCGATCAGTTCTTCCAATTGAGCTAAATGAGCATCATAGCGTTCTTGGAGTAAAGGATCACGTAACATCGACACCAACGGAGGTGTCATGCTCATTGTGATTTTAAAGTCAATACCATCTCTCTTTAATCCTTCAAATACTCGCAATAGCGGGATATAAGTTTCTGTAATAGCTTCATAAAGCCATTCTTCCTCCAACACATAGTCACTTTCTGGGTGACGAACGAAGGGCAGATGTGCGTGGAGAACAAGCGCAACGTAGCCTATAGCCATAAATGATTCCGGGTGTGGTACGTGATAATTGACTTTGGGCAGCCAGAGCATGTTCGAGAAAGTTTGCGTGCAAGATTCCCTTTACCAAGGCAAGCTAGGAAAGTTTTCTTTTCAAAGTCTTCTCTTGTAAATGCAACGGTTGCTGGTTTGGCGTAAGTTAACAATATTTTAAGATGTTCTTTGAATAGTTAGAATTTTTCTTGAATTTTTTATCAGTGGCGATCGCTAATTTCCGGGAAACTCCTATCTACACTTGACTTGCTTGCTGCTGGTTGGCACTGCTTCCTGCCTCCTCCATTAATCACCAATGATTAATTCCCAATCACTAAATTCCCTAATCTCAGTAGTTTCACAATTTACGCCTACAGCAATGGGTTAATAAAATGATTGGATATCAAGCATTTACTAAAAAGTGGTTCGATACAGTCGAGTTAGTGCTGAATTTGACCAGATTTTTGTTCCTAGTTCCTTCAAACCAGGGGAAGATGAAAACGCTAGAAACAATTGATACTCCTATAGGAAGCTACGCGCCAGATTTTGAGTTGCCAGGGATTGACGGGCAGGTACATCATCTTAGTCGCTATTTAGAAAAATTCCGGGCAATCGGTGTTATTTCGATGTGTAACTATTGTCCTTACGTGGGACAGTATATCGAACGACTGAAGCTGATTCAGGAGGAATTTGGTTCCCAAGAGTTTACATTAATTGGGATGAATGGTAATGATACCAATCGAGATTTAATGGCAAGCTTTGAGAGCATGAAAGCTTTTGCTGTGGAACGTGGGTTAAACTTCCCTTATCTATGGGATTCGACTCAAGATGTTACTCGCAGTTTTGGTGCGAGTAAAACACCAACAGCATTTTTGATTGATCAAGATGGAGTAGTGCGCTATCGAGGGCAAATTGACGACAATCCACAAAATCCCGCAGCCGTCAAGGTTCAATATTTGCGAAATGCGATCGCATCTCTATTCAATCATCAAGAAATTGAAATTACGGAAACCGCAGCAATCGGCACGCCTCTAGTATGGTGTACCTAAAGGCAATGGGGGCATCAAAAGGAAAAGACGAGAGAATATTACCCAGTCTCCGCCTCCGGCTCAAGACTTAATTATTAAAACTTAGTCTGCCTAACTAGAGACATATTGACACTGTACTGCTATCTTAAATTGGAGGAAATTGCAACTTTTTCTTTGAGATAAAACGAAACTTCATGGGTACACATTACCGACGGGTTTTACTTAAACTGAGCGGTGAAGCCTTAATGGGCAACATGGGCTATGGAATTGACCCCGAAGTGGTCAAGGAGATAGGACAAGAGGTAGCAGAGGTAGTCGCTACAGGTGTTCAAATTGCGATCGTCGTAGGAGGCGGAAATATTTTTCGAGGTGTAAAAGCCGCTTCGGCTGGCATGGACAGAGCAACAGCTGACTACATCGGCATGATTGCCACGGTAATGAATGCCATGACTCTCCAAGATTCCCTCGAACGCATGGGCATACAAACGCGGGTGCAAACAGCGATCGCCATGCAAGAATTAGCAGAACCATACATACGTCGTCGTGCCATCCGTCATCTCGAAAAGGGACGGGTGGTTATTTTTGGTGCAGGTTCGGGAAATCCATTTTTCACCACCGATACAACTGCCGCACTACGCGCCGCCGAAATCGAAGCGGAGGTAATTTTTAAAGCTACCAAGGTAGACGGTATTTACGACGCTGATCCAATGCAAGTTCCTGATGCCAGGCGGTACAATACTTTAACTTACAACTATGTCTTGCAAAAAGATTTGCGGGTAATGGACAGTACCGCGATCGCCTTATGTAAGGAAAATAATATTCCGATTCTCGTCTTCGATCTGTCTACACGGGGTAACATCTGCCGTGCAGTTATGGGAGAATCGATTGGCACGCTTGTGGGAGGTTCATGTGAAGTTACCTGATGATGTTAAGAGTACGATGCAAAAGACCGTTGAAGCCACACAACGGGACTTCAATACAATTCGCACTGGTCGTGCTAATGCGAGCATACTCGATAAGGTGATGGTGGAATACTACGGTACACCTACGCCTTTGAAATCACTGGCAAACATTAGTACCCCAGATGCAACAACAATACTGATTCAAACTTACGAGAAAAGCACTTTGAACCTGATTGAGAAGGCAATTTCTTTGTCGGATGTGGGCATGACACCTAATAACGATGGTTCGGTGATTCGGCTGAATATTCAACCATTAACCACCGAGCGCCGTAAAGAATTTGTCAAGCTTGCCGAGAAATACGCCGAGAATAATCGTGTCGCCATTCGCAATATCCGCCGCGATGCGATCGACTCAATTCGGAAACAGGAAAAAGCTGGGGAAATCTCTGAGGATGAATCCCGTGATTTGCAAGATCAACTGCAAAAATTAACCGATCAACATATTGCCAAAATTAATGATTTACTCAAAGAAAAGGAAAAAGACATTACCACTGTCTAAAACGCTAATGCTTGATGGTTAAAGATTAGGAATTAATTGAGGAATCCTTATTTGATTTGTAAAATTATTGTAGGGTGGGCAAAGTACATGATTATTTCTGTACTTGATTTACAGCATTTTGTTGTGTCTTGCCCCGCCTACATTTAATTTTGCTTAGGGCTTGCTGACTCAGTTAACTCAAAAGTTTTCCTAACTTTATGGAAAGTTTGGCAAAAACATAAAAGTTTCTTCAAAAGTTTATATCCTTGTTTTTCAGAACAGAAGTTATTCTGACTTCTAAATCTTTATTGTTAATGTATTTTTTCATGTATTCTGGCGATTACAACTTTTGCCTAATAAGCGATCGCATGAATCTGGTCAAAATACTAAAGCTTGATAATCAAGCCAAATTGGCAAGTCAGTACAATTCGCAATTCGCAATTCGCAATACTCGCAGAGCGAGAAGCTAAAGCTACGCAATTCGCAACTAATGCCCACGGATAAATCCGGGGGCTTGTAGCTTGCTTCTCCGCAGAAGTACCAAGCAATGTTTAAATATATCTGTCCATAAATTAATTTAGGGGCTTGTACCATTAAGGAATTATCGGTCAAAAAATACAAATTTGATTTTAAATTAAGATATTTACGGATTGGCGTAGGTTATAAAGAATAAGTATTTTGGACATGTAAAAATTAAAGCTGTGCAATTTAACACAGCAAATCCTACAGCAACAAAATAAACCACTTGTCATCCAATTGGACAATCTGTCTGTAAAGTACAGAAAGAATCTGCAAAATAAATTTTCAGTTAGAAGCGAGAATTCAGCCTTATGTACGACTGCATTATCGTTGGCGCGGGACCAGCTGGCGGCACAGCTGCATACCACTTAGCTAAACAGGGACGCTCGGTATTAGTTTTAGAAAAAGAATCCTTACCTCGGTACAAACCCTGTGGTGGTGGTGTATCGCCTGCGATCGCGCAGTGGTTTGATTTCGATTTTAGTCCAGTCATTTCGGTCAAAGCTAATACAATTCGCTGTACCTGGAATATGGGCGACCCCGTTGAAGTCCAACTGGAAACCCCAGAACCAGTTTGGATGGTTCGACGCGATGTATTTGACCATTTTTTAGTTCAGCAAGCACAAAAGCAAGGGGCTGAACTCAAAGATAATACTGAAGTTTTGGGTATTGAATTCAAAAGTGACCATTGGCAAGTTAATACGAGCAATGGAGCCGTTACAGGTCGTTATCTGATTGCTGCTGATGGTGCGAAAGGACCAATGGCAAAATGGCTGGGATTTAAAGAACGCAAACGCCGTCTTGCAGGGGCGTTGGAAGCTGAAGCGACGACTCCGGTAACAAATAGTAACATCATTGACTTTGAGTTCGGCTTAGTCAAAAACGGTTACGTTTGGAATTTTCCCAAAGCTGATGGTTACTCTATCGGTGTTGGCACTTTTATTGGTGGCGAACCCCAAGACTTCAAAAAGATTTTGGATGAATATGGCAAGAGTTTTAATATCAATCTCAGCAGTTGCAAGCAATATGGTCACGCACTCTGTCTGTGGAACGGCGAACAAACTCTCCACACTCAAAATGCTGTTTTAGCTGGCGAAGCTGCTTGCGTTGTTGACCCAATGACGGCAGAAGGTATTCGCCCTTCAATCTATAGTGGCTTAAAGGCTTCTGAAGCGATCGACAAAGCCCTAAGCGGTGATGTCAATGCCCTTGACAATTACACTAATGTCATGAATGAAGAATGGGGTAGTGATATGGCTTGGGCTGCAAAAATTGCAGGCTTATTCTACCGTTTCCCCAAAGTCGGTTACAAAGTTGGCATTAAACGCCCTTCTGGTCCCCAACTCATGGGAAAAATTCTCTGCGGAGAGTTGCGTTATGGCGATGTTGCTGGTCGTGCTATTAAGCGTTTAACGCCTTTTGGATGATAATTTAGAAGTTAATAGATCGAAGTAATTAACTACCTTTGGGAACACCCGTGTGCTAGCAACACGGGTGTTTATGATTTGGAGCGGATTTATTCACCAATACCCATGTAAACTTTTTATTTTTTCAGAGAATTTTATATGCATAGCAGCTAGTAAGTAATAGTTCTAGCTGCTGAATAAATTTTGAAAAATTTATTTTTTGCCATTCAAGAGAGATTAATAACGATCGCAACTAAAAATTAAGGCGATCGCAATTCAAATTGAACTCTTGAGATTACTGGCTTGTTGGCATCACCAATTTACCTCGAAATAGAATGCTATATCGAGAGTAGAATATTAAATTCTCAATTCCGACTATTTCTTGCTTTATTTAGCAATGTCGAGTACAGAGTCAATGTTTATTGATTTTTTAACTGTGACTCGACTGCCAAAACTATTCAAGCCTCCTATCAATACAAAAATTTACTCGTCATCATCCATATCTTCATCATCAGAATCCGAGTCGATATCTAAATCACTCTTTTTATCACTATCGACTTGAATTAAGTGAATATGCTTGTATCCAAGCTTAATTTCAAATTCATCACCTGGTTCCAAACCCATCGCTTTGGTATATGTTGCACCAATAACAATTTGACCGTTTTGATGAACACTAACGCGATACGTAGGTTCACGACCACGACCATCTTTTGGGGCTTCAGGACTTAAGGGAATTCCCCTTGCTGATAGCAAAGCATCGTAAAAATCCGTCAGATTTACTCTTACTTGACCACCTTTAGTTGTAGTGTAATAACCACACTGTTTGGCTCTTTCTCGCCGAGGTAAACTCGAAAGTTCTTTTACCTTAGCCAGCAAGGCTTTTCCGGTTAATGGCGCGGTTGCAGTTTCACTCATTCGATTTTAGTTTTCCTTACTGTCTCCAGACGTTTGAATTATTTAATCATCTGCTGCAACATCAGCTTTTGTCATTTGCAGCAAACTACTGTGTGATGTGGGGTAAAGGGTAAATCCTGCTTACCAACTACCAAACTTCTGTTCCTGGTTGCCCATAGCAGAAAAAAGGCTAACATTTTCAGCAGGTATTAATTTTGTTAATTTCACGGTTCTTTTACCAACACTTGCCATCGAAAAATAAATACTTTTTCTTTGGCATGAATGTAGGTGTTTTACTTGCAGCCTCTTCCTACAAATCGAGCCAACAATAACAGTGAGGATGATCCTGACTGGTTCTCGTCGCCCTTATTCTACGACAATAGAATCATTTGGAGAACAGACAAAAATGAAGAATTTTCACTTTCTGCACTGATCTAAATTGCGATAAAGCAGTCGCGATTTTCCCTACTCGTCTTCGCAAGTTTGAGGCACTCTAGTATTTATTGCGCGTATTGCAGGTATACACCTTTTTATCCTGCATGTAAAGACGAAATTCTTACGTCTTTACATTACGAAGAAACAAAGCGGTAATAGCCGCACTTGGGGCGATTGATACTGAATTTGTTACCTCGTAATCTTATATCAAATACTAGCATGAACTAATAATAGCAAAATAGTTGTTGAATTTTGAATTAAATTTGTTATACATTTTATATCCTAAATTTCTACCTTTAGGGTGAATATTAGCGTACTGCTTTTAGAAAAATTTATTGATCTTTGACTCTGATGTTTTTGCTTTAGGAGTTAGATGACCAAGTTAGTAGATTAGGTCTTCGAGATGTTCGCCATCATATTTAACAATTCTATATATCCAAAAATATCCAAAAATTATATTTTCATGACTAGTTGTGGTTTTTGCAGTTGAGTAAGCAGTAGGATGTTAATTAAGTTCAAGGCGAAACTGAGCGATTTTCAAAGTCGCTTTGGGATTAGATGCGCTCAAGCGGACACTCTCCAGTCCATTGATAAGTTAATTTTTATGGTTATGCTTAACTTAAAATTAGTCATGTTTTCATGCTCCAGCAATTAACTGCTATGTGGCAGAGAAAACAATAGCAGTCGTGAAAAAGCCCTTCTTGTCTGGCTGTATAGTGCAGAAGAACAAATTTAAGGCTGCTTCGTCAGAAGTTGATTTGGTTTATTTGAAAGATTAGGTTAAAAATTGAGTTTGTGGTCATGGAAGTTATATTTAAGGTGATTCGACAACGACCAAATTCATCGCCAGAAGTACAAAGCTACCTTTTGGATGTTGAAGCGGGAAATACAATCCTTGATTGCTTAAATCGAATTAAATGGGAACAAGATGGAACTCTAGCATTTCGCAAAAATTGCCGCAATACAATTTGTGGTAGTTGTGCGATACGAATCAATGGACGTTCAGCTTTAGCTTGCAAAGAAAATGTTGGTAGTGAAATAGCTTTGAAGCCGCAACTTGGAAGTGCAAACCAGGTTCAAGAAATTCCAGAAATCACAATTGCACCACTGGGAAATATGCCTGTAATTAAAGACCTAGTGGTTGATATGAGCAGCTTTTGGGATAATTTAGAAGCTGTTTCACCCTATGTGAGTACCGCCGGCAGACAAGTTCCCGAACGTGAATTTTTGCAAACACCAGAAGAGCGATCGCAGCTTGAACAAACTGGTAACTGTATTATGTGCGGTGCTTGTTATTCAGAATGCAATGCTCGCGAAGTAAATTCAAATTTTGTCGGACCTCATGCTTTGGCAAAAGCTTATCGCATGGTCGCCGACTCACGAGATAATAATACCGAAAATCGCCTAGAAGAATATAACGAGGGGACTACAGGTGTTTGGGGTTGCACTCGTTGTTATTACTGCAACTCAGTTTGTCCAATGGATGTTGCACCAATGGATAGAATTACTGAAATCAAGCAGGAAATATTAAACCGCAAAGAAAAAAGTGATAGTCGTTCTATTCGACACCGCAAAGTTCTGATCGATTTAGTCAAAGAAGGTGGTTGGATTGATGAACGACAGTTTGGCTTGCAAGTCGTTGGCAACTACTTTAAAGACATACGAGGATTGTTAGGGATTGCGCCTTTGGGACTACGAATGCTAACCCATGGAAAATTTCCCCTGAAGTTTGAACCGTCACAAGGGACTCAAGAAGTGCGAAGTTTGATTGAAGCGGTACAGAAAGAAGAAGGGAAATAAGGGGTGTGGGGAGGTAAAAATACTACCATCTAATATTTCTCCCCTCTCCCTCTTCTTGCTATCTTGGGTCTTGAGGAATATTTAAAGGTTGTCCCGATGCGCGATCATAAACTAAAATATCCCACTGTCCGTTGACTGTGGTTTCAAAGGCAATTCTGCTACCATCCGCGCTAATTGTTGGGTTACGGACTTCCGCTTGTAGGTTTGCGGTTAAATTGCGTGACTGTCGAGTTTCTCGATCATAAAGAAAAATAGCCGATCGCCCCTGACGACTGGCAACAAACACAATATAACGACTGCTATCAGAAACACTAGGGTGAGAAACAATCGTATCCAAGGAATTTAAACCTGGTAAATCGACTAAATAGCGAGTCACCGTATCAAACATATACACATCTTGGCTACCCCGGCGATCGCTTGTAAAAATAATATATCTTCCTGATGTTTGCGGATTTAATTCGGAGGCAAAACTATTCAAACTCCGTCCACCTGGATCAAAAGGATAGGTAACTATTCGTGGGTAGCCTCCACACCCTGTTATGAAAGTCAAACTTACGAATATAGGTATAAAAATAGGTTTTTTAAACATAGAAAATTGGATATTTGTCAATAGGTATTAACGAAAACACCGAGAGTAGACGAAACCCCTTTCTTCTTGGTCTCCGCATCCCCCCATTCCCCAAATTAATCTTAAGGTGCATTTACAGTGGCACCATTGGCAACATCTAACTCAATATTTGAACCTCGATCCAGCACTTCTATGTCCCATTGACCGCGAGCGCTAGTCTCAAAAACTACATACCTTCCATCTGGACTAATACTAGGGTTGCGTACCCAGCCGCGATAGATAGGGGTTAATATTTGTGATTGTTGAGCGGCGCGATCGTAAAGTGCGACAACAGGTCTGCCTTGGTCACTAGTGATGTAAGCAATATAGCGACCTGTGTAGCTGAGACTGGGACTTTCAACAATAGTATTAGGTCGGCTTAAACCCTGGATACGGACAAATTGCTGTTGCTGTAAATCGTACACTAATAACTGATGGGCACCGTTACGATTAGAAACAAAAGCCAAAAAACGCCCGTTACCGCTCAGTGCTGGCTGCTCTTCTGTGAAGCGGCTGTTAAGAGATGTCGGACCTGTAAGTATATTTTCGGAACTGCAAGAAGCAAGCAAAATCAAGCTAAAAAGAAGACTCCAATGTGTTTTTATTTGGAGCCGAAATCTAGGTGTGAGTTTTTTCACCTTAAATATTGTCCATCGCCTTTCATGCCTTTGCTAACTCAATATAAATTAGCTAATAGACATATCATCATCAAAATTAGTATTCGGTCTTTCCGGCTTGTCTTCCGGCTTTTCTAGGGGCTTGTAATCAACATAGTCGGTATAGTCAGCAGTTGGTATCTGCTCATCATCTTCGCGATCGCGGCGTGGAGTTGTGTCTCCAGAAGGTCTGCGCCGCCTGGGTTTTGGTTGCACCATTTCATCATCGCGAAATTCTGGACGTGAGGAACCGTTACTACCTCGACGGGTGGAGGGTTTACGTTCATCTCGACTGGGATTTTCCCAATCATCACTTTGTTTGGGAGCAGGGGTAGAATTCCAATCGTCGTCATCAAAACGTTCCGGACTACGACTTGCAGGGCGGGATGGATTACGACGGCGAGGTCTATCATTTACTGGCTCGTCATTTCTTTCGTTACTAACACGACGAGACGATCGCTTAGGAGTAT
This sequence comes from Calothrix sp. UHCC 0171, assembly GCF_034931845.1. Taxonomy (NCBI): domain Bacteria; kingdom Bacillati; phylum Cyanobacteriota; class Cyanophyceae; order Nostocales; family Calotrichaceae; genus Calothrix; species Calothrix sp. UHCC 0171. Next base: position 45,727 of record NZ_JAYGHN010000001.1, on the reverse strand, counting down.
CATCTTCGTAATAATCGTCGTTATAACCACGGGAACCGCGACGTTCCTCACGACTGCCGGAAATTCGAGGACGTTCTTCGTAATCCTCTTCTTCCTCTTCATAGTAAGGTAGCGGTTTGGCACCAATTACATCTCTTTCTGCACGACTATTGCGACGAGGTCTACTGTAATTGTAATCATCACTGACATCACGTTCGCGATCGACAATCGGTGTATTACGTCTAGCCTGTTCAGTGGCAATGCTCCGCAAACGAATGCTCTCGTAAGCAAAAAACACAATTGAACCGACAAGCATCAATTGAAGAAACTGCAAAATAGGGTCTAAGCGCCAACCTTGAAATATTAAAATAAAACCGCACAACAAACCGACTGCGGCAAAAAATATATCATGGTCGCGAGCTAAATCGGGTTTAACATTGCGGACAAAATACAGAGCTGCCCCAGCCACAGCCAGGAAAATCCCTAGAAAAGTGGCTGGAGTTGCCCCCACATTTACCTGAGCCAGAATACTGGCTGAGTTCAGCCCAAGAAGTACCATTGTTTTTTTCCTAATATCAAATCTATGTTAGCTACTCAGAATAAAAATCTGCTATGTAAATAAGACACATTAACATTAAATATTAAAGCTTTAAAATTAAAGCTTCAAAGCACCGATAAAATGCTTTGAAGCCCCTTACTCAAAGCTAAAACCTACATCTGTCAAATTCTGAACAAATTTTCCTTAATTTTTGAAGATGTTACTCAAAACTGGAGACAATTACACAGAGCTTGACAGATGAAAGACCCAAGAGGTGAAATCAACTCTCGAAATCTTAGTCGCGCTGGATTTTATCTTTTTGGCTGACAAAAATCAATCCTACGGTCGCAGGAATAACTACGATCGCAGTACCCCAAAGTAGACTCCAAAGAAAATTTGATAAAGAAGGTGTCATAGTTTTCAACCTTTTTTTTACGCACTTATCCACAATTCTAATAGTCTATACCTTCCTTGAGAACCAGGGAATAGGAAAAATAGAAAGAGAGCAAAGGCACAGGGGGATAAAGAAGAAAGAGTTTTCTTTTGTATCTGCCATTCTCCTGCTCTCCCACTCTCCTCGTCCTCTACAATGCCCATATTTCGCTAAAATTATAAAAGGCTTAATAAAGCTTAAAATTTAACTTGCCTAATTCTCATATTCAATTGCTATCTTGAAAGCTTGCGAAATTAACGAAATATGACATCTGTTGATATTGCCACTTGGATTCTCGCCCCATTACTAGGGCTAATGATTTTTCTGTTTATTTTCCGCATCGTTTTAACTTGGTATCCCCAAGTCGATTTAAAGCGTTTTCCTTTTATTTTGGTTGCATTACCCACCGAAATATTTTTAATCCCGACACGCAAAATTATTTCCCCTATCGGTGGAGTCGATATTTCTCCAATTATTTGGGTCGGAATTGTCAGCCTCATCCGTGAAATCCTTCTCGGTCAACAAGGTTTGTTAACAATGATGGGGCGGGCTTAATTATTAGTCAATAGGGGGATGTAGAGACAGAAAACAGAGGAATATTGAACACTTCCCCTCTTTGTGCCTCTTCCTCTCCCCATCTGCTTGGCTACTTTTTGCCTTCGTTCATTTCCTGGACAAAGTTGGTATATACCTTACCTGCTAAAAATTGTGGTGTTTCCATGATTTTTTGGTGAAACCCAATAGTTGTAGGTAATCCAGTAATCGCGCATTCGCGTAATGCCCTTTTCATCCGGGTAATTGCCGTTTGACGGTCTGGTCCCCAGGCGATTAATTTGCCGATGAGTGAATCGTAATAGGGTGGAATTTGATAGTCTGTGTAAACATGTGAGTCAATTCTGACACCAGGACCACCAGGTGGTAAGTAGCCACTAATACGACCCGGTGCTGGTCTAAAGTCATGTTCAGGGTCTTCAGCATTAATCCGACATTCGATCGCATGACCTCGAAGAACTATATCTTCTTGTCTAAATTTTAATTTTTCTCCTTGGGCAATACGGATTTGCTCGACCACTAAGTCAACACCCGTAATCATTTCTGTAACTGGATGTTCAACTTGAATCCGGGTATTCATTTCCATAAAGTAAAATTGACCGGATTGGTCTAGGAGAAATTCGATCGTCCCAGCACCAGAATAGTTAATAAATTGCGCGGCTTTGACAGCAGCTTGTCCCATTTTTTCACGTAATTCCGGGTCAAGTGCGGGACTAGGTGCTTCTTCTAATAGTTTTTGGTTGCGGCGCTGAATCGAGCAGTCGCGTTCTCCCAAGTGAACCACATTCCCGTAATTGTCCGCCAAAATTTGAAATTCAATATGGCGTGGACGCTCAATAAATTTTTCAATGTAGACTCCAGAATTCCCAAATGCGGCTCCCGCTTCGCCCTGTGCAGCTTGGAAAGACTTAATAAACTCACTTTCAGCACGTACCAGGCGCATCCCCCGTCCGCCTCCTCCGGCGGTAGCTTTAATCATTACGGGGTAGCCCATTTTATTGGCGATCGCTAATCCCTCAACTTCAGATTCAACTAAACCGTCGCTTCCTGGAACTGTGGGCACACCTGCCCTTTGCATGGTTTCCTTAGCTGTGGATTTATCCCCCATCAACCTAATTGCTTCTGGTGATGGACCAATAAAAGCTATTTGATGATCGGCACAAATTTCCGCAAACCGGGCATTCTCCGACAAAAAACCGTAGCCAGGATGAATTGCTGTCGCACCTCTTGTTAATGCTGCTGCAATGATATTAGGAATATTTAAATAACTTTTAGCACTAGCTGGTTCGCCAATACAAACCGCTTCATCTGCCAACTGAACATGCAGCGCATTCCGGTCAACTGTGGAATGAACAGCAACAGTCGCAATTCCCATCTCCTCACAAGCCCGGAGAATGCGAAGCGCAATTTCCCCTCGATTCGCAATTAATATTTTGTCAACCTTCATCTTTTAGCTTCAACAATTTATTGAATAAATTAATATTTTCCCAGCCCAAGTATGGTCTCTACTAGCAAAGAACCATAGATTTTCGCTATATCTCTTAAATATTGCCCTGTGTCATCCCATATTTCTGTCTGCTGAATATCCGCATTTAAATTCTTTTTCGCAAATTCACAAATTTTCCACCTCATGTAGTAATTAATAGATTACTATGCTATATTCTATTTTTAGAGAAATCCTGCGGATGTGGCGGAATTGGTATACGCGCACGTTTGAGGGGCGTGTGGGCTTCCCTTGCGAGTTCGAGTCTCGCCATCCGCATTTCGACTTTATGTTTTCCCAAGAATTATTTACTTGACAAATATGCCTAGTGGTGTTATTAACAGCATCTCTAGATTTTTATTGGGCAAAGTTGAATTGGCATTAATGAGTTGGCATTAAATAAAGCAGATTATGTCAGCTAGCCACGCGATCAAATCTTTTAAAGAGTGACTCAATGTAAATTCAATGTATTCTCAATTCTTAACCCTGGCTCTTAGATTCTTTTTTATGCTTTTATATAAATAGGTGAACTTTTGTAAAGAGCCTTGACTGCAACTTTTACTCAAAACAACAATTTAATTTTGCCAACTGGTTGGCATCGTCTTTCTCCAATTTGGCAAGGTGGGGAAAGCATAGTTCAACAGGGATTGCCACACGCACAGTTAGCACCAGCTTGGCAGCTACTACTTTTAGGTGATGGTTCACCGACAAGACATTTACAATTATTAACGGGCGAGCCGACAGAAGTTGATGTTATCGACATGTCCCTGATTGGTATGGATTTGGATGGTGCGCCAGATTTAATCGAAAAAGTACCAGGACCGAGACTGCGACGACAAGTTTGGTTGCGTACTGCTTCGGGACAGCGTTTAGCTTATGCGACTTCATGGTGGGAAGCTTCCCATGTGGATGAGTATTTACAAAACCGCTCCTTACCAATTTGGGCAAGTCTAGCGCGTTTGCGAACCGAGCTTTATCGTGATGTCCAAGGAATTTATCAGGGTTCTTCGGCGGCGTTAGCAGCAGGTTTTGAGGAAAATGGACCATTTTGGGGTCGTCATTATTTGTTTTGGCATCATGGACAGCCTTTAACTTTGATTTACGAGGTTTTTTCTCCTTATTTGACTAAGTATTTAGGAAAGTTTTAACTTGAGTAAGTCGAGGTTGGAAGTGGGGAACAAGTTAAAGAAGTTTAAAGAAGCTAGTACAGCACGGCGGAAATCAAGCTAAGCTGCGACGCATCTAATTTGTATATAAGACGCGGGCAAGATGCCCACACTACAAGTATTTCGCGCTTTTGACTTATATAATTTAGCTGCACATCAGCTTACCATCTCAAATGCGAAAATCTCATAAAATGCTCTTTCTTACTTTTGCCTTTTGCCTTCACGCCCTAGGGAAAAATTAATTTTTGATCGGCAGGAAAATGATAAATTCTGTACCTTCTCCAAATACAGAGTTAACAGTGATCTTACCAGTGTGGGTGTCTTCAATAATTTGTCTGGCTATAGCCAGTCCTAATCCTGTACCTTTACCAACGCCTTTAGTTGTAAATAAATGGTCAAATATTCGGTGTTTGACTTCTTCCTTCATTCCCTTGCCGTTATCAGCAATAATAATTTTCACCTGGTTATCTTCCACAGAGGTTTTAACAAGGATTTTGTTGGGATTTGCCTTGATTTCCTCAAACTTACGTCCTGTATTTGACTCATCTAAAGCATCAATGGCATTTGCCAGAATATTCATAAATACTTGATTTAATTGACCGGGAAAACACTCTATATTTGGTAATTCTCCATACTCAGTGATAACTTCAATTGCTGGACGTTGTTCGTTGGCTTTGAGGCGGTATTTTAAAATCATGATGGTACTATCGATACCTTCATGTAAGTTGGCGCTAATTTTATCTTCGGTATCAGCCCTGGAAAAGGTACGAAGACTATTGCTGATTTTTTGGATACGTTTAGTTGCTCCTTGCATCGACTGGAAAATTTTTGGTAAATCTTCACAGATATACTCGATATCAATATCTTGGGCATGGTTGGCAATGGCAGGGGTGGGATGAGGATAATCTTTTTGGTAAAGGTGCAGATGCTTTAACAAATCTTGGATGTATTCATGGGTACTGCCAAGACTACCGTTAAGAAAACCCAAGGGATTATTGATTTCGTGGGCAACTCCTGCGACTAAATTACCCAGAGCCGACATTTTCTCACTTTGAATCAGTTGCATTTGTATCTGTTGCATGGAAACGAGGGTTTGTTTGAGTTCTACCTCGGTTTGTTTCCGTTCCAGAACTTCCTGCTGCACTTGAATATGGGCGTTTCGTAAACTCAAATGTACATTTACCCGTGCCAAAACTTCCTCAACTTGAATGGGTTTGGTGACGTAATCTACAGCACCTAGCTGTAAGCCACTAATTTTATTTTCAGTATCAGACAAAGCTGTCATAAAAATAATGGGAATATCCTGTGTACTGGGATTAGATTTGATACGGCGACAGGTTTCAAATCCATCAATTCCCGGCATCATTACATCCAGCAAAATTAAATCTGGTTCAATTTGGGGTAGTTTTTCTAGTGCCGTTTCTCCACTTTTGACTACAGATATATCAAATCCAGCACTATCTAAGACATCGAATAGGAGACGAATATTGTTGGGGGTATCGTCAACAATCAGAATTGAGTTGGATGGCATAGGACACCTCTTAGTATAAATACGGATAAAAAATAAAAAATCAAACAAAAATCAAACAAAAATTACAGATAAGATGCAATTAAAGTCGCGATCGCATCGATATCAAATTCATCTGTGAGGGTCAAAATTTTATTGACAAAGGGAGTGTATTGGGGGTCAATTTGTTTGATTTGTTTGGCTACTGCTTTGATTTCCGCGACTCGACAACGTTGAACGGCGGTATACAGGGCTTGGAGATGGGTTGCTTCTGGCACTACCCAAGCTTCAACATTAGAAATGTTTGTAGGTAAGGGTTTCGCCTCATCTACTGTGGTGTGTTCATAAATCCACTCCAACTTCAGGTAATGTTGAAGTTGATCAAGCAGTTCCTCCGCTTGCGCAGGCTTGGGGATAAAATCATTACAACCGGCGGCGCGGGCTTCCTTCCTGTGAAATTCAAATACACTGGCAGAAGAAGCAATAATAATTTGGTCTTTGAGGATTTCTGACTCGCGCATCTGTTTGACCATCTCAAAACCATCCATGACTGGCATGGCGAGGTCTGTAATTACTAAATCGGGATGAAGAATGTGTGCTTTTTCTAACCCTTCCTTCCCGTTAATGGCTTCGATAACTTCAAATCCGATGGGTTCTAGTAGATTTTTGATCACAGAGCGATTTTCCCAACGGTCATCAACAAGGAGAATTTTGTGGCGACTTTCCCCCTTGTACCCCATCACTGTACCGGAAGCAGTAATTCGCGAAGTCATCATCCATTCTACTGCTTCCGGTAATTCCACCTCAAACCAGAAGCGACTACCTTGACCGAGATGACTTTCGACTGCAATTATACCGCCCATCATCTTCACAATTGTCTGGCTAATCGTTAACCCTAGTCCTGTACCTTCGGTTTGTTTTTCTACCTTACCGACTTGCTCAAAGGGTAAAAATATGTTTTCTAATTGCTCATTTGCCATGCCGACTCCCGTATCCTTGACTTCAAAGCGAAATTTCCAGATGGGAATCTCGGTAGTATTGGGACTGATAGTCGCATTTACAAGGAAGGAAACAGAACCGCGATCTGTAAATTTAATCGCATTACCCAGCAAATTAATTAAAACCTGTCGCAAGCGTTTTTCATCGATTTGTACGCCCGTAGGTAAATTAGGAGCGGCAATATAAATAAAATCAATATCTTTTTGTTCAGCCCGGATGCGGGAAATTTCCACCACACTTTGTAAAAATGAATGCAAGTGTGTATCTTTGGGGTGAATTTCCATTTTTCGGGCTTCGATTTTTGCCAAATCCAGCACATCATTAATCAGCATCAACAAATGTTCGCCACACTTATTGATAATATTCACGCCCTTGTGGTCATTTTCACCCAAAGTACGCGATCGCTGTAAAATTTGGGCATACCCCAAAATTCCGTTTAAGGGTGTGCGTAATTCATGGCTCATATTCGCCAAAAATTCACTTTTTGCCTGGTTTGCCCGTTCGGCTAAAACTTTAGCTTGATTGAGTTCGGTTGTACGTTCTTCTACCCGTGCTTCTAATTCATCATTGGCTTGAAGGAGTTTTAATTCAGCTTTTTTGTTCTCGTTGACAATTGCTAATGTGGCAAAGGTAATTAACGCCGCTACTGCCATAAACGACTGCAACAACAGCAATGATTCAATTATGGGTTTATCAGCAAATATGCCCATACGAAATTTCGCTGCTGCTAATACCGTAATTTCAACTAGCAAAAGTAAGCTAGTTGCTACCCGTGCCCCCATCCAAAATGCAGCCCACAGTAAAGGCACTAGTAACAAATATTCTAGGGAAGATTTAGTCACAAAGATAATTTGACAAATCAACCCCAATACCAAAATAGTTAACCCTAATTCTGGCAGTCGGCGCTTGTCAAACCTGACTAAGTTTTGCGTTTGCGGAGACCAAGTCAGGATAATCGGAGGTAGGGTAAATAGAGTCGTAATGGTCATGACATACCATTGTTGCCAGTAACTCCAGTAATTTTCCCAAGGTGCAGCTCCTCCCCAGCAAGTAACTCCAACTGCAACTGTGGCATGGATCAAGGCACTGGGTAAAATAATTAACCCATATCTAAAAATATTTTGTACCCGTGAAAATAACTTTCCTTGGGGAATCCATCGTTTATATAGTAAGGGGATAATAAGTGGATCAGCGATCGATGCGACTAAAAATATCAGCAACACTGGCACGGTGTTTTGAGGATAGGTAGATTGCCAGAGAGTAAAATTTGCCAGCAATTCACTAAAGCAGAGAATTGGCAACAGGCGATAGCCAAATAGTAATATTGCTGCGACATAAACCCCTGTGGAAGGCCAGATAGCAACCATTCCTTGCTCAAGAGCGATCGCAGTAGATAGTTTACTGAAACAAATATGCATCACTGGAATCAGCACCAAGGCAATTAGGAAAGTGCGATCGATTTTCCAGGGTAGACGGCGAATTGGTTGAGATATTGACATGAGAGCCGGGGAAATAATAGTAAACTTTGGCAAACACTTAAAGCTTTACCTATGATTCCCATGTATGTATCGTAAATAACTTGATTATTATGACTATTTCGTAGAATCAGCAAAAATACTTCAGAAGTCGGGAGCCAGAATCAAGGCAAATTTTGACCGCATCAATTATCCCGACTCTTTCTTAGACTTGGATTGGAATCGAGATGACAAATTCCGTTCCCTGTCCAAGTTGGGAATCCACTTCTAACTTTCCGGCGTGGGTTTCGGTGATAATTTGCTTGGCTATAGCCAGTCCTAATCCTGTACCTTTACCTACATCTTTAGTTGTAAATAAATGGTCAAATATTCGGTGTTTGACTTCTTCTGTCATTCCCTTACCGTTATCAGCAATAATAATTTTCACCTGGTTGTCTTCCACAAAGGTTTTCACGAGGATTTTGTTGGGATTTGCCTTGATTTCCTCGAACTTACGTCCTGTATTTGACTCATCTAAAGCATCAATGGCATTTGCCAGAATATTCATAAATACTTGATTTAATTGACCAGGAAAACACTCTATATTTGGTAATTCCCCATACTCAGTGATAACTTCAATTGCTGGACGTTGTTCGTTGGCTTTGAGGCGATGTTTGAGAATTAAGATAGTGCTGTCGATACCGTCATGGATATTAAATCCTACTTTATAATCTTGATCTGCACGGGAAAAAGTCCGGAGACTGGTGCTGATATTTTTCAACCTGTCACATGCCATTACCATTGCATCTAACATCTTAGGCAAATCTGCCAATGTATAGTCTAAATCTATTTCTTCGGCATGATCGATAATTTCTGCACCGGGATTTGGTAAAGTTCTTTGGTACATTCGTAAATGTTCGCTAATCTCAGCCACAGTAGGTTTCGCCTGTTTGAGGCTAGCGGCAATAAAACCTAAAGGATTATTCATTTCGTGGGCTACCCCTGCAACTAAATTACCCAACGCTGACATTTTCTCGCTTTGGACAATTTGTAATTGGGCTTGTTGGAGATTTTGTAATGCTTGTTGAGCTTGTTGATAAAGTCGAGCGTTTTCGAGGGATATGGCTGCTTGGGCAGAAATGAGATTAATGACTTGTAAGCGTTCTTCTGTAAAAACTCTAGATATGAGTTGATTTTCTAGATATAAAATCCCTACCAAATGTCCTTGATTAATCATCGGGGTACATAATACACTCTGCGGTTTAGATTCGAGCATATATTTCCCAATTACTCCCGGAATATCTGTTTGGCAATTATCTATGATGATTGTTTTTCGAGTATTTTTAACATAATTGATAATTTTTTCTGGAATTGCTTGACAAGTCTCAATTGTTTGGGAAACGAGTATGGTTTGAATTGCCGCTTGAGAATTTATCTCACGATTTACCGAAGTAATTGCTCGTACTTGCCAGGTGTTGTCTTGGGGGAGAATTAAGACTGATTTTTTGGCACCAGAATTTTCTAAGATAATTTGGCTCAGATTAATAATTAGTTGTTCTAATTCGATGCTGCTGGAAATAGTTTGGGCTGCTTTAATGATAGAGGAAAAATCAAGGATATCGGAAATACTGGTACTACCTGTGGTGGTTTGAGTTGATGTCGAAATAGAACTAGAAATAGAACTAGAGCTATGGATAGTCGCAACGGTTTCCAGAGAATTCAAGTTGAGTCGTCGCTGTTGGAGAATCGGTTTGAGTAGCTGGGGATAGTTTTTTTCCAAATGATCTGTTTTGGTTTTGGCTCCCCATTTGGCATAGCAGTAATATGCTTCTTGTATATATCCTTGGGCAGCTTTTTCTTTGCCCCATTCGAGGTAAAATTTACCCGTGAGTTCGTTCGCTAAAGCTTCTTCTTGAAGATAGCCGTTTTCCTTAGCTCCACTAATAGCGAGTTCGTAGTATTCTATTGCTTGAGTTTTTTGTCCTAAAACTCGATATTTCTCGGCTTCTACCAGATGGAATTTATGTAAATGATTCATTGGGGCATGTTTAGCCCAAACTTCGATATTTTTCTGATTGTTTTGGATTTTTTCAAGCCAAATTTTTTGTTCAGAAGGTTGAATTTGAGGATAAAGTGCTAAACGAACTAAGGAGTCGTAGAAATAGAATAAAGGAACAACAACTAGTCCAGTCACCCCTCCTAAGGATTTTTCGGCAACTTCTGCATTCTTTAATGCTAGTTCATAGCGATCGCACAAGTAACAAAGTAGGAGTTTATTGATAAATAAATGATTAATAGTATATAAATCATTAGCTTTTTGATGAATGGGGAGCATTTTTTCTTCATCATAGGCTGTACCAATTAAACTATATACATGCTCAGATTTTCCCTGTAAATTGAAAACTGTCTGCTGATAAATAGAATTCCAATTGAAAGCAACTTGTTGCTTAATTTGTCTCAAGGATTCAATATAAAGGGCAAAGTCTTTTTCAAGACTTTCTAGTTCTTTACCTAACCAAAATGAGTGGACTGGGTAAATATAAGCACAATAACCAGCGTATTCTAAATCACCCGTTTCTAATCCTGCTGTATAACCTGCGATCGCGGGTGATAACGTTTCTCGAATATGCTGCTGCCAATGGGCGACATGGGCATTAACAACGGTAAATATTTTTGCTTTGAGTTCTGGGCAATGGAAATGTGATAATAGGTTCAAGGCTAATTTGCCAAATTCAGAGCCAGCTTCAATATCAGCGAAGGCTCCACAGAGAAGCAATCCATAAAGACTGTAGCCATAGGCTGAGACAGATGTGTTCCCATATTTGACCGATAATTTGACCATTTCAAAGGTAATTAAGGGAACCATAACTGGATCAATTTGAAAGGCAGCAGGAAGAACTCTCATTAAGATTTTCATGGCTGCGATATTTTCGGGGTTTGCCATGATTGGCAAATGCACTAAGTCAGCAATAGATTTGCCGTTCAAATGGGCAATCACTTGCTCCAAGCCTTGCTGAATATCAGAGGGAGTCGGTTGTTCGGGAAAATTAATATTTAATTGTTGAAGAATTGAGCGGGCAATTTGAATTGCTTCTAGTTGTTTACTTTGGACAATGCAAGCAGTAATTTGCATTTCGTAAACGGGTACTTTATCTAATGATGTTTTCGCATGTTGGCAGATGATTTCTGTTAACTGTTGCATCTGCTCAAATTTACCATTGAGGTAAGCAGCTTCAGCAGCCAAATTATGCATTCCTAATGTTAAGCTATATTGGTTCTTCCAGCTATCTTCTGCTAGGAGTTCTAAACCAATCAGAGAATATTCAGCCGCCGCAGTGTACGCAGTTGAGGCTTTAGCTTTTTTCCCAGCGATGAGATTTAATTGAGCTAATTTACTTTGCTCGATGATGTCGTCAATTAATGCCCTGCCCAGATTTAATTGATTGATAATATCAAAAATATTTTCTGATTGTTCTGGTTCAGGAATACTATGTAAAAGCGATCGCCCAATTTGCAAATGTGTTTTCTGTTTTTGAGTGTTGGGGATTAATGAATAAGCGGCTTGTTGGACGCGATCGTGTAAAAATTTATAATTAATAACTTGTGATATTTCTTCTTGATTAACTTGATTAACTTGATTAACTGGCTGTTCTTGTCCAATATAAAACTTATAAATTTCACTTTGTGGTAATATAAATCCTTCCTGCAAAGCCTTCCACAAAGCAGCAGCAGTATCCATTTCTGACTGTTGGGAAACTATTGCCAAGGTACTCAAATTAAACTGATTACCAATACATGCTGCCAATTTCAAAATATTTTGTGTTGTTTCTGGTAACTTCTGCAATTGTAATGCCATAAATTCAACAACATTATCAGTTAGTGCAGCAGCTTGCACTCTGACAATATCACACTGCCAATAACCCGCATTTAAATCAAAAGTAATTAAATTATCTTCATGTAAAACTTTCAGAAATTGCGTGACAAAAAATGGATTTCCTTGTGTTTTCTGATAAACTAACTGTGTTAATGGTTGTGCTATCTCTTCACGACAATTAAGAGTTTCTGCTACTAGCTGGTTTAAGCTATTTTTACTTAATGGCTGCAAAATTATAGTATTAATTACTGCACCTGATTTCTTCACCTCATCCAAAGTTATCATCAAAGGATGCGCCGCAGATACTTCATTATCACGATAAGCACCAATTAATAATAAATATCCACTATTGGACTCACTCATTAATACTTGTATCAATTTCAAGGAAGCAGAATCTGCCCACTGTAAATCATCTAAAAACATCACTAAAGGATGCTCTTGACTTTTCAATACTTGAATAAACTTTTGAAATAATAAGTTAAAGCGATTTTGTGCTTCATTTCCCGATAATTCCCGCGCTGGGGGTTGCTTACCAATAATAGTTTCTAATTCGGGAATGACATCAATAATTACTTGTCCATTTTCTCCTAATGCTGCGAGTATTTTCTCTTGCCATTGTTTGATTTTTTCATTACTTTCGGTGAGCAACTGTCCCATTAAATCGCGAAAAGCTTGGACAAATGCGGAAAAGGGAATATTACGATTAAATTGGTCATATTTTCCTTTAATAAAATATCCCCGTTGCTTCACAATCGGTTTATGGACTTCCGAGACTACTGCGGTTTTGCCGATACCAGAAAATCCAGCAACCAGCATCATTTCTGTTTTTCCCTCTTGACTCGACTCTACTAAAGAACTTGAGAAAATCCCAGCAACTCTATCAAATGCTGCTAATAATTCTCCAACTTCAGTTTCTCGACCATATAACTTTTCGGGAATGATAAATCGATCGCAAATATCTCGTTTGCCAATTTCAAAATATGTAATTTTCCCAGTATCTTTTAATTGATATAAACAATTTTCCAAATCATGCTTTAGCCCCAAAGCACTTTGATATCTGTCTTCGGCGTTTTTCGCCATGAGCTTATTAGTAATATCACTGATAACTACTGGTATATCTTTTTTGATATCTACTACAGAAGCAGGTATTTGAGCAATGTGACAATGCACTAACTCCATGGCATCAACGCTAGAAAACGGTAACTCTCCCGTGAGTAGTTGAAAAAAAGTGACACCTAGAGAATAAAAATCACTACGATAATCTATCCCTCGATTCATCCTGCCTGTTTGCTCTGGAGAAATATAAGCGAGGGTTCCTTCTAAAACATTCGGACTTTTAATTTCTAGGGTTTCTCTGGGGAGCAAAGAAGCAATACTAAAGTCAATTAATCTGACTTGCTTGGTTTCTGGATGAATCAGAATGTTTGCGGGTTTGATGTCTTTGTGGATGACACGGTTTTGGTAGAGATGGTGGAGAATATCAGTTAACTGAATCGCGATCGCTAAAAATTCGCTGAGGGTGAGCGAACGGGCTGTACAATATTCCTTTAAGGAAATTTCCCCCATATCTTCCATCACCAAGATGTAGCCATTTCCATAAGCTTCTAATGATAAGGGCTGAATAATACCAGGGATATGGAGATTTTTGGTAATGGTGTATTGATTACGAAATTGCAATAATTCATTGAAGCTAGGATATTCAGAGGTAAGAAATTTGAGGACAACTGCGAGAGAATCTTTTTCCCTAATTCCTCGATATACCAAGGTTCTGGAACCAGCATACAACTGTTCACTAATTTTATATCCGGGGATAATCGGGTTTTCAATTGCAGTATTCATTTATACCTACCTCAGATTGCCAGTGTGCTTTTGCTTCATGAGGTTAGTATTCCCGTGAACTAGCTGTTTGCTAACAAGTTGTTGGAAACTGATTTTTCTTTGTTCTTTTGTCTATATATTGGGATTTAATCTGGCTAACCATTGATCATTAATTTTTCCTTTTTCCTATCTTTGCATCGGTTTTATCGTCATGATTTAGATAAACCGGATATAACTTCTTCGCTTACCTCCTCAAGGTTATCCCAAACCATCTACATACTTGAAAGTATTATTATTTACTGATTATCATGGATGATGTCAGGGTTATAACGTAACCGAAGCAGGAAAATTCAATGGAAAAAAGAAAGAATCAAAGATTAGCTATCTCAAGTTTCACCCCACGTTTCAAAGGTATGACAGCTTTAATCGCCGCTATTGTCACCTTGATTGTGCTACTGGGAGGAACATTTGAATCTGCTTTGGCATCACAACCCAATGCCGAATCAGAAATTGAACAATTAACGGTTTGCTATGCCCTAGGAACCGATGCGATTGGTAAAGGAGATATCCAAGCAGGAAAGAATATCTATCGGGATTGTTTTACTGAAGATGCAACCATAACAGCTATTTTCCCTGATGGAGTTACGACTGAGACACGGGTTGGGACAAGTGCCTGGGGAGATTTTGTGGCTTCGGTATTCCGAGCAAATGGCTATGTGGCTACGCAGCACTTGATTGGTACAGTCAATATTGCGGTTCAAGGTAATACTGCAAAGATGACTTCTTACCTACACGCGACACACAAACGTTCGGAGACTAGCATTGATGTTGCCAATGGCACTTATGAAGATGAAGTCATCAAACAAAATGGGCGTTGGAAAATTCGCCGTCGTACACTCAAACTCATCACCTTCCTGAACCTTTCTTCTCCCCCCAGCACTGTTCGCTTAAGCATTCCTTCTCGTTAGTCAACAGCAATACCCTTTATTCGTAAATCAAAACCCTGTCCTCATATTCAATTGAGGATGGGGTGATACCAATTAGCAATTCGCAATAGAATAACCAAGAGTAAAAGAAACTTTTTAGTTAGCTTTAGCTACTAAACACATTGATGCGAACGCTAATTGAATGAGGTATTGTTGTCGATGCCACTGTCTGTTGTGTCTGTTCCCACGAAAAAAAAGAAACCGTCCCTTGTCTTGACGCTTACGGTTGCTGGTGCATTAGTTATTGGTGGTGTAGCTGCATATTGGTTAATCACTCAAGGTAAGCCATTATCTAGAGATTTACCCCCGGCAGCAAATGTAATTCCCCAAGATGCTCTCTTTACAGTTTCTCTGACAACTGATGCCAAGCAATGGAAACGCCTACATGAGTTTGGGAATAAAGAAGTTCAAGCCGAACTCAATCAAAATTTAGTCCAGTTACGCGATCGCTTTTTAACTAATAACGGTTACGATTTCCAAAAAGATATTGCTCCTTGGGTGGGAGAAGAAATTACTCTCGCAGTGCTGGCACCTGACGTAACCAAACCACCAGCCAAACCTGTTGCTACTGATGGGCAAGTAGCCAACAGCCAGCAGATAATGATGGTATTGCCGATCAAAAATCCCCAAAATGCCAAAAATATCCTCACGCAACTGCAAGCTCCCCAAGGTGGAAATTGGAGCGATCGCAACTATCATAATTTTGTGATTAAAGAAAGTGCAGCCAAGACTGGGGAAAAGTTTTCTGCAACCGTGATTGATAGTAAATTTGTTGTCATTACCGATACCCCCAAAGCCACAGAAAAAGCGATCGATGCTTACATAGCAAAAACATCCCTCTCCACAGTCCCAGGTTTAGCTGCAAATTTTCCCAAAGTTGCCAACTATCAACCTTTTGCTCAGTTTTATATCAACGTACCCACCAGTGCTAAAATTGCCAGCGCCGCACCAAATCGACAACTACCTGCTCAAGTTTTAACGCAACTACAAAATAATCAAGGATTAGCCGGGACAGTTTTTTTAGAAAATCAAGGTATTCGTCTCAAGGGTGTTTCCTGGCTGAATCCTAGCAGTCAGCGAACCCTGGCAGTTGAAAATAAAGCTGGTGAAATGCAAAAACGTATTCCAGCCGAAACCCTGATGATGATTTCAGGGAGTAACTTAAAACGTGCTTGGGCTGATTATGTTTCCACATCTCAAGGCAATCCATTGTCTCCAATCGCACCAGAACAATTGCGTACAAACTTTAAATCCTTGACTAACATGGACTTGGAGCGGGATTTACTGAGTTGGATGGGTAATGAATATTCCCTATCAGTCGTTCCGGTAGTCTCAAAAGTCGGTGCAGATGAGAATTTCCGTGCAGCCTTAATGTTACTGGTAAAAGTCAGCAACAAAAACCGGGCAGAAGCTGCAATGAAACAATTGGATGAGGTAATGCAGAGCCAATATCAGTTTCGGATTGAGGAACAAAAGATTGCTGGTAAAACAGTAACCAACTGGATTGGAACCTTTGGCATCCCAACAGCAAGTCATGGTTGGTTAGACGATAGGCTAGCATTTCTGACAATAGGCGCTCCCATCACTGAAAAAATTTTGACTCAATCGGGTAATTCCTTAGCAAATGCGATCGAATTTCAAAACACCTTACCATCCCAACTAAATCCTGCAAACGGGCAATTTTATTTAGATGTCGATCGCACTCAGAAAAATTTTCCCCTACCACTGTTATTTCCCAAGCAACAAGCCTTATTAGCAGCCACACGTTCTATTGGTATCACTAGTGCAGTCAGTGACAATCGTAGTACCCGCTATGATATTTTTGTCTCGCTGAAACAGTTGGAGAAGTAGGAGATGGGGAGATGGGGAGATGGGGAGATGGGGAGATGGGGAGATGGGGGGACGCGGGGATGGGGAGATGGAGAGAACTGCACCATGCCCTTTCTCGGCTTCTAATCAGGTAGGATCGAAGCATGACAAAATAAATAGTATTTAAGAATTAACTGGGGAGAACTTTTTATGAGTTTTGTCGATCTGGTTATCCTCCAGAACTGGCTGGACAATGCTGCATTTGCAGTCTTATTTATTACCATGCTTGTTTATTGGTGTGGGGCTGCATTTCCAAATCTCCCTGTTTTACCGGCATTAGGGACTGCGGGAATGGCGATCGCAAATCTATGTATCGCCTTTTTATTGGGTGCTAGATGGATTGAAGCAGGTTATTTTCCCCTAAGTAATTTGTACGAATCGTTATTTTTCTTGACTTGGGGTATTACCACCATCCATCTAATCGCGGAAAATAGTAGTGGTAGTCGCTTGGTGGGCGTTGCCACTGCTCCTGTTGCCATGGGGATTACAGCATTCGCGGCGTTGACACTACCATCAGAAATGCAAAATTCGGAACCATTGGTTCCCGCACTCAAATCAAACTGGTTAATGATGCACGTCAGTGTGATGATGTTGAGTTATTCCGCTTTGATGGTAGGTTCATTACTGGCGATCGCATTTTTGATTGTTACAAAAGGTAAAGATATTCAACTGCAAGGCAGTTCCTTTGGTAATGGTGGTTTTCGCAGCAACGGTTACAAACTCCATAAATCAGGTCAACTTGTCACCGAACCTTCGTTAGAAGACAATGCCGAAAATAACGGCTATGCCAGATTTGAAGTTAACAGCAATGGGAATAGTAACGGAAATGGGAAAACAGCCGTTCTCAACCTAGTAACTGCGGGCACTCAAGCTGTGGCAGCATCAGAAACCACATCCACTACAAATTTATCACCACAACGCCTCAGCCTCGCCGAGACTTTAGACAATATCAGCTACCGAATTATTGGTTTGGGTTTTCCCTTATTAACGATTGGGATTATTGCTGGCGCAGTTTGGGCAAATGAAGCTTGGGGTTCTTATTGGAGTTGGGATCCCAAAGAAACCTGGGCGTTAATTACTTGGTTAGTATTTACAGCATATCTCCATTCTCGCATTACCAAGGGTTGGCAAGGTCGTCGTCCTGCACTTTTAGCTGCCAGTGGTTTTGTTGTCGTCTGGATTTGTTATTTGGGCGTAAATCTTTTGGGTAAAGGCTTACATTCCTACGGTTGGTTCTTTTAGAAACCTTTTTATTTTTGCTTCCCCTTCTTTGCAAACTGTGGAGAGGGGGAATTTTTTGTAATAATTGTGGAGATTTTTTTATGATTGGTGGGAAATATATGATGTAGGGACACAATATGCCGTGCCCTGAGAGATTGGTTTTTCAAAAATTACTTATTTATTTGGGAAATATTATGGAGAATAAAATTATTATACTTAAAAATAATGATGTCGTATCAATCAATGCACAAGGCTTAAAAAAAGCATTTTTTCAACATTCAACATTTAAATATAGCCACATATTGAGTAAAATTAAAGAATCACTCAATCATAATATTTCTCTTGACGAAAAAGAGTTATTAATTGGAGATGGCGTAGATTGTGAAGTCCTGATGTCAAATGATATCGGCTGGAAAAAAGGCAAACTTAAATTAAATTTAACATTTTATTTAGATATTGTAGAAAATGAAGATGAAAATAAAAATAAAAATAAAAATGAAGAATTACCTCCGACTAATGATTCAGAACAGAATTTTCAACTATCTCCATTAGATGATTTACGTCAACAATTCAACGAATAAATCAAATTTTATTTAGTAGGGTGTGTTCGCGACAGTGTCACGCACCATTAATAAAAATAAACCGAGCATATATATTTTTTTTACACATATAGATTTATACAATTTATCTGACTAGTAGTTCAATAAAAACATGAGGAAAATACATAATCAACTGTATATAAATTTATTCTTAAAAATTTCTGTTATTTTTAGCTAAATCTTGAGTTGTTATCAAAAATAGATGTAGTTATAGAGAAAATTTATGGAAAATGAATTTCAAAGACTACATCATCATGAAGTTGTGTCTGTAAATTCAGAAACACTTGAGAGTTTTGAGGTTGCAACTACATTTAAAGTGATTCAATTATTACAAGCGATTAAAGAACTGGTTGGTTTAGAAAGTCCAGAATCATCCTTATTTGATGCGGGTATTGATTGTGAAGTGCTACGTTTCCGTGCGAATAGCTGGAGAAAGGGAAAAGTGCGCTTAACGCTGGAATTTTGCCCAGACAAAGATGAGTCTCCCCTTGAAGATTTTAACGAAGGTAATAATTAATCATTCCCGAATCCAAGATTAAAAATAGAGAATTCAGTAGTTAGAAGTAAAAATGTTTATGAATAAACTTAATTTGGGAAAATAGACATGACTTTAGTCAAATAGTACGAATAAATACAAAGTATAATTAAAGAATATTCTCGATTTTGAATCCTGGCACCTTGCCCAAATCTAAAATGGGATGGACTCCTCTTCATGCGGTAATACATCGGACTATCCGCGCCCGGAAATTATTGAAACGCCAGCAGCATATATTAGTGGCTGTTTCTGGCGGACAAGATTCTTTATGTTTAATTAAATTACTGTTAGATTTACAAGCAAAGTGGGAGTGGAATTTAGGTATTGCCCATTGTAATCATCTTTGGCGTGATGATTCCACAGCCAATGCAGAACACGTAGAACAATTAGCACAAAATTGGTCACTCCCGTTCTATTTAGAAACTGCTGATGAACCTATCGATAGTGAAGCAACTGCAAGAAATTGGCGCTACCGGGTATTGGAATCAGTTGCACTAATGCACAATTATTCCTGTATTATTACCGGACATACAGCAAGCGATCGCGCAGAAACTTTGCTTTACAATTTGATGCGTGGTACTGGTGCGGATGGTTTGCAAGCCTTAACCTGGCAGCGCAATTTAGGCAAAAATATTCAGTTAGTACGTCCGCTTTTAGAAATTAATCGTAGGGAAACTGCAAAATTTTGCCAAGATTTTCAACTACCAATTTGGGAAGATTCGACTAATGAAAATTTCAAATACGCTCGCAATCGCATTCGTCAGGAGTTAATTCCCTATTTGCGCGAGAACTTTAACCCCCAAGTTGAATCAAATTTGGCACAAACAGCCGAGCTACTGCAAGCTGAAGTTGAATATTTAGAACAAGCAGCTCAGGAATTACGGCAAGCAGCAATGAGGGGAGGAGACAGTGACGACAAGCAAAATCAACAATCAACTAATAATCACCAATTTTTCCAACTCAATCGTCAGGTATTGAAAAACGCACCACTGGCACTGCAAAGACGAGTAATGCGTCAGGTTCTACTAGAAATGCTTCCCTATGCACCTAATTTCGAGCATATTGAAAAATTGACTGCTTTGATAGCAGCACCACAAAAAACCCAAACTGATCCGTTTCCTGGGGGTACAATTGCATTTGTTGATGGTGAATGGATTTGCTGGCGCTGAACAAATCCACGACAATTTGTGATTACTATCTCCGATTACGCTAACTCAGCTTGGGTAATGAAACTCATTAATGCTTGTCGCATCTCATTAACTGCTTGAAGTTGGGAATCTCCAGATTCTTGAACTTGTGTCACAGAAGAAGTGACGGCTTGTAATTTATGGCGCAAACTATCGACATTATCCTGAATCGGTTGTAATTCCTCTTCATAGAACTCTAATATCGCTTTTGCTTCTGCTAACGCCGTTTGTAGCAGTTGTAAGTTTTCTTGTTTGACTTTTAACTCTTGGCGTTGTTCCTCCATTTCTTGAGCTTGGCTAGCAATCGTCCCCTGAGCTAAATCTATACTTGCTTGAATTTGGGCGATTTCACTTTCCAGATTTTGCACCTCCTCAGATTGGGCAAGACGTTGCGATTCGATTTGTGCCAAAATCGGCTTTAAATCAACATGATTTTCGCTATCACAACTTGGTGCTTTACCTTGTCTTTGCAGTAGAACTGTTTGATGTGCCCGTAATAAGTCTTGATGTTGTAATAAATTACGCCGTTGACCTACCAGTGTTTCATTTAACATCTGATAAAGGTCTTTTTCATCCTCAAGTTCTTCTTCATAAACAGCGCGATCGCTCTCTGCTGCTTGGCTAACTTTTTGTTTGAGGTCTTCTATAGTTTCTTGCTTATACTTAAGTTCTTGTTCTTGATCGTTGACAAAGCTGGAATCAATACTTAGTTTTTCCCGTAAATCCTGTACCGTTTGCTCTAACTCTTCCAACGACATGGATTGTAAAGCTTCAATATCACAGGATGTATTTAGAGCTACACTTCCAGACATCGCAGCCAAGCTATGTACTTGCTGATACATATCTTCCTGATAGCGTAGGTATCCTTTCAAAATACCAAGATGCTCTTGTTTGCTATTGAGCTTGGCAATACTATCTTGCAACTCAGATGTTTGGTGGTTAAGAGCGGTTTCACTCAGCTGCAATTCATTTTGAATCTCAGTAGATTCTGCCAACAAACTCTCAATTTCTGCTTGCTGTTGCTCAACCTCAGTTTTGCGCTGCTCAAATTTCTGCCAATGAGGATTTAACAACTGCTGCTGTATATCCACCATCTCAAAAGCAAAACCCAAATGCTCTACCACCCCATCGACATTCGGTACACCATTCTCCAGGCGATCGACTAACTCACGTAATGCCGCAGCACGTTCCGCATCAACAAAACTTACCTGCTGATATTCCGCTTGGTGTTCCTCCAGACGGCGCTGCTCACCTCGCAGATGTTCCCAGGCACCTTCAAGTTCTTGACGATTGCGTTCAATCTCTTCTTTCAAGCGTTCAAATTCTGCACGGGATGCTTCAACCGCTTGCTTTTCCGCGTCGATATTTTGACACTCATCTTCTAACTGTTGGAGTTGCGCTAGACGATCATCCATGTCCATTTCACGACGACTGAGTTCCTGAGCTTGGAACGTCAGCGACTCCTTCCACTGGTCAATTTCTTCTTCTTTTGCCTTAAATTTTTCTACTTGGCGAGAATAATTTTGCAAAATATTAACTAAAGGTCGTCCAGCTTCTTGAATGCGTTGCACTTGGCGTTGTGGACTTAATTCCACCATGACCAACGCACCGTCATTTAACTTACTAGCTTCCTCTGCGGTAATTACTTCATCCGGTATAGAACTCCAGCTTTGGTCGTTTCGCTGACAAGCTAAAAGCTTCAGTTCAGCTTTCCCTCCACTGAGTAAACCGCCTTTTTGTTTTTGTACTTCTGCTAAATACAGCACACCTCTATTCCTTTTGATGCACTTAGGGATATTGTTAAGAGCTATACATTAAATAACTACGTTGCTTACCTGATCTGACGCAGTTAATGACAGATAAGATAGGTATAACTATTTATATACGCGACATTTTAAAATAAGAATTAATCAGAAATTTATTCAACTAGTCTGCCACGTCATTACATTGTGTCCTTGCTGCTACAGGGATGGCTACCGTGTTATCACTGGCATTAGCAAGCATAAAAACACCCAGACACAGGGATATGGGGACGTAGGAACAAAGAAATAACGAGAGATAGCAAAAAAGCTTTTTTATGTTCCCATCTTCGCCTCTATTAATTGTTCAATCCCTTAATTTTCATCAATTTGTAAATATCGAGATATAAATGGGCACAATAGCATCAAGTGCAAACCGGATGATGAGGAGTGCCTTGGAACTAAATGCAGGGAAATTTACATGAAATCGATCTTCGCAGTATCCTGCAATTGATTGAGTTGGGGCAGCAAACAGGAGTGCTATTGGTCGAAACCGATGGTAGTTGCTTAATCAAGCATGGTATGAAGAATGGCGATCGCCAAAGCTTAATCACTAAGTGTGAAGCCAGTGGTTCGCGAACTTCATACCACAATCAATTGGATACGAATAGTAAGCAAATGTTGTTCAAACCAGCTTCTTTAGACCACTCCCAGCAAAGTAGTTGGTTTGTTTTTTTTCTGAATGGTCACATTATTTATGCAACCGATCGCGGACTCAGTTTATCGCGGTTGGATGATTATTTGCGCCATTATCGGGTAAAGGTGCGCCTTGATGAAACGGTATTAACAGCCAATTTGTCGCAGTCGATTCCTGAGTACAGTTATTTATGGGCACTACTCGAACAAAACATCATCAATCCTACCCAGGCTCGGATTATTATCCAAGGCTTAATTCATGAAACTATTTTTGATTTATTAAATCTCCGGCAAGGAAATTTTATTTTTAAAGTCACTCCTCCACTTGCACCCCTGTTAACAACTTGGCAAACGGCGGCAATTGCGGCAAAAATTGCTAGACAAGTGCAAGGTTGGAAACAACTGTATCCATATATTCAGTCTCCCGATCAATTGCCAATGCTCTCCGATGTGATCCAGTTACGCGCCTCCCTGCAAACAACCACTATCGACAAGCTCAAGCAATGGGCTGATGGCAAAACTTCCCTACGTCAACTAGCGCGCTATCTCAACCGAGATATATTAACTGTTGCTAAGGCAATATTCCCTTACGTACAACAAGGCTGGGTGAAGCTAGTATATACGAATACGCAAAACTTAATACATACTCAGGATAGTCAGGAGGTAAATTTAGAGGAAAAGTCCAAAATCAAAATTGTTTGTATTGATAATGCCATTAGTGTTTGTAAATCGGTCGAGTCAATTTTAAATTCCCAAGGCTTTGAGGCGATCGCCTTGACAAATCCCTTAGAAGCACTAAGTCGCACCTTGGCGCTCAAGCCAGATTTAATCCTCTGCGACATTACCATGCCAGAATTGGATGGTTACGAGATTTGTGCAATGTTGCGACAATCAAAAATTTTTCGATTGTCACCAATTATTTTGCTGGCTAGTCAAGATGATTTTATCAACCGTACAAAAGCCCAGATGGTTGGAGCAACAGACTATTTAGCTAAACCCTTTCACGAACATGAGTTACTAATGCTAATTAAAAAATACCTTGGAGATAATTACAATTACAAAGATAAAAATGATACTAGAGTTGTCGATACTACCCTAGAAGGGGTACAAAATAATATCAAAGAATTTGCCGAAGCCAATAAAAAGCGATCGCTTATAAAATTTGTCAAGGAATAGAATTAATTTATACATTAATTGATTGCGGGGATTCAGGGAATGTTCCATATTGAGGGACATCTACGTCAGGAGGTAGATAGGCTTATATGAATACAGTTCTGATTGTGGAAGATAGTATCGCACAGAGGGAGATGATTACAGACCTCCTGAAAGCGAGCGGGATGACAGTTACCCACGCTAGTGACGGGGTTGAGGCTTTAGAAGCAATCCTCAGCGAACCCCCTGATTTAGTAGTTTTGGATATTGTCATGCCGAGAATGAATGGTTATGAGGTTTGCCGTCGCTTAAAATCCGACCCGAAGACCCAAAATGTCCCTGTGGTTATGTGTTCCTCTAAAGGAGAAGAATTTGATCGCTACTGGGGAATGAAACAGGGAGCAGATGCTTACATTGCCAAACCGTTTCAGCCAACTGAACTGGTAGGAACAGTCAAACAACTGCTGCGAGGATAAGGATAAAGAAAGCATGGTTAGCAAACCGGACTTTTTGGTGGGCAGTGGAGATGATCAATTTCGTCCTGAATTCCAGGTCGAAAGTCCTGAAGGTGAACTGCATTTGCGATTTTTCATTCCCTCGCATCAGGAGTTTGCACTGCTAGCAACAGGGATTCGCGAAGTCATCGAACTCAGCCCTGACAGAATTACCCCCATTCCTAATGCTTCGCCTCTACTTTTGGGTACTCTAAATTTACGAGGTCGAGTGATTTGGGTGGCTGATTTGGGGCAGTTTCTTGGAGATGCAACGGCATTAAACACCGACAGAGCCGAAATACCTGTAATTGCGATTGAAGAACAAGAAACAATTGTGGGTTTAGCGGTAGATGAAATCGGCGGTATGGATTGGCTGGATGTCAAAAATTTAGTGGCACCAACTAATCTTCCAGATACAATGGCTCCGTTTCTACGGGGTGAATGGATGTTAAACGCAGAAAGCACTCAGTGTCTGCGACTGCTGGATCAGACCGCAATACTGCGGAGTGCGCGGTGGGCAGGATGAAATTCGGAGACAGTGAAATGGCAGCAAGTATAGAAGATTACGCGCAGATTTATCAGCAGGCTCTGACAGCCTATGCACAGCAAAATTACGAAGAAGCAGCCACTTTAATCGACCAAGTGGTGATTTCTCTACCACAAGACCCCAATACCCATCTATTGCGGGGACATGTTTACTATGTGTTACAGAAATACGATATTGCCAAAGATGAGTATCAGAAAGTGCTGGAATTAACCAATGATGTCGAAATTGTTGGTTTTGCCACAAATGGTTTAGAGAGTATTCATCAATACCAGGCACAGTTTGATGATATTGATGTATCTGATATTGAAGACAATGAGCAAATAAATTTCTCTGATTTAGTCGAACCAGGGGAATTTGAAAGTCACAATGTAGACAACGAATCACCATTTGGGGATTTAAATAATAGTAGTTTTGATTTAAATGCTCTTGGTGATAGCTATGGAAGTGGGAATGTATTTGAAGATTACTCTACAAACAATCCTTTTGATATCCCCACTGATAGTAAGGTACTTGAGACTCTTGCTGACGAGATTTCGGGAAATTTAGATGAAAATCCCTTTGCATCTGTTGCTAAGGAAAAATCTCAGCCCAAACAAGCGACAAGTCCTGCGGATGCAGAAAAACCGACTGGATTAGAATTGCCTGAATTTTGGCAAGATGAAATTCCTACTAATAGTTTTACTAGCAACACCATTGATAGTAATCATTTAATTCCCGAAGCTATGAATAATTCACCCTTCGAGGAATTAGATTTACCTTTAAGTACCACTTTTGAAACTCCTACCTCACTTTTTGGGGAAACAAATGAAGCTGATACCACAGGTGATTTTAAATTTAATATAGATAGTATTAATGATGAGACGCAATATATCAGTAAAAAAAGAGAGCAAGAAGTAGGAGCCGAAACTGATAAAGATACTTCCGAAGTTAACAGCCAAGATAACTTTAGTGCGAATAAGTTTGAGCATGATAGCGAAAATATTGCTCAATCAACAACGGAGACACACACACGCCCCGCAGAGTTTTCAACCTTTAGCATTGATTTAAATCCAGAAGGAAAAACCTCTGACTCTGGAAACACAGCAGCGTCACGAGATAGTTTTGATGCCGATGACAGTTTTGATTTTGAAGCCTTTGAGTCAGCCTTTGGTTCCGATAGTTTAGCAGACAACAAGCCTCTAGTAACTGGAGACATTAGCAATATCGCTAGTAATAGCACTAGCGGCAAAGCTTCTCAGGAAAAAAATGTTGAATTTTTAGACGATTTTGATGATTTTGATGATTTTGGGAATATTCCTGGATTTGATTTAACTGGAGAATCGACTTTTGGCGCTTCGCAACAGCTGCATTCAAATTCGTTTGATGACGCAAAATCATCAACTGATAAATCTTTTGCGAAATCAAAAAACAAAGAAACGGGTAGTAACTTTGGCGAATCTTTAGGAGAATCACTCAACTTTGGCAATACCAGTAGCAAGCGGAATCTAGGAAAATCTAAGCCTGGCGGGGAACGGGAAGATGAATTATTTAGCATTACCTCCACCCAAGAATCAGTACCAATTTTTACCCAATCTGATGTCAGCCACATTGAACCCCAAGTCAGTGTCGAGCAAGGTTTACTAGCACCTTTAGAAAATGCCCCCTTAGAGACGAAACAATGGTTTATTGCGGGCACTGTGGGGGTAATTTCTGCCCTTGCCGTAGCATCTGTGAGCTTTGTCTCAGCTAATTTTTTCTCCAAACCGGAAGAACGCGCTCCTATTCGCAATACAGGGTTGGTGATGGCGTTAGCTGCGGGGTTGGCGGGGTGTGCAACCACTCGATTGATGGGAAACCTCACATACAAACAAATTCGTCGCACCACCAAAGATTTACAAAACCAATTTGATGCGGTGCGCCAAGGGAATCTGGAAGTACAAGCCACTGTTTATTCCGAAGATGAATTCGGACAATTAGCGGCTGGCTTTAACGAAATGACTCGTGTAATTTTTACCACCACCAGCGAGGCAACACGAAAAGCCCACGAGCAGGAAGAAGCTAAAGAAAACTTACAACGGCAGGTAATTCGTTTGCTTGACGACGTTGAAGGTGCCGCGCGAGGTGACTTAACGGTGCAAGCAGAGGTGACAGCAGATGTTCTCGGTGCGGTTGCAGATGCTTTTAACTTAACAATTCAAAATTTGCGCGATATCGTTCAACAGGTGAAAGTCGCAGCCCGCGAAGTCACCAAAGGGGCAACAAATTCCGAAACATTTGCGCGGGCATTATCAACTGATGCATTGCGTCAAGCTGAAGAATTAGCTGTCACCTTAAATTCGGTACAGGTGATGACGGATTCGATTCAGCGCGTGGCAGAAGCTGCACGCGAAGCAGAAACAGTAGCGCGAGATGCCAGTGAAATCGCTCTCAAAGGTGGCGAAGCGGTGGAAAATACTGTGGCGGGTATTTTAGAAATTCGCGAAACCGTAGCAGAAACTACTCGTAAAGTCAAGCGTTTGGCAGAATCATCGCAAGAAATTTCCAAAATTGTGGCTTTGATTTCGCAGATTGCTTCGCGTACCAACTTGTTGGCACTAAACGCATCGATTGAGGCGGCACGTGCGGGAGAAGCGGGACGTGGTTTTGCCATCGTTGCGGATGAGGTTCGTCAGTTGGCAGATAAATCGGCAAAATCGCTGAAAGAAATCGAACAAATCGTCATGCAAATTCAAGGCGAAACCAGTTCGGTAATGACGGCGATGGAAGAAGGGACACAGCAGGTAATAACAGGTACGAGACTGGCAGAAGAGGCAAAGCGATCGCTTGACAATATTATCCATGTTGCCAACCGCATTGATATTTTGGTGCGATCGATTACTGCTGACACTGTAGACCAAACGGAAACCTCCCGTGCTGTGGCACAGGTAATGCAATCGGTGGAATTAACAGCCCAAGAAACCTCACAAGAAGCACAACGAGTTTCGGGTGCATTACAACACCTGGTAGGCGTATCTCGTGACTTGATTGCCTCTGTGGAACGTTTCCGCGTTGAAACTGCCGAATCAAGATAAATAGTAAGTTAGGAGTTAATAGTTAGTGGTTAATATTTCAGAGTCAATGTGAGGATTTAGGAATTAAAAGATTAGGATATTATTACTCATGTCTCACAGTTCTGACTTAAAAACCTACAAATGAATAATTCCTAACTGATAATTCACAATTGTTAACTAAGAACTATTAACCCCTTGACTAATAAATATTAACTCATAACTATTAACTTTAAAAACTATGTTACCGGAACAACAACAACGTATTTTAGGTTATTTTATCGAAGAAGCCAAAGACCACCTAAATACAATTGAACAAGGTTTGTTAAACCTACAAGGGACTTTAAATGATCCGGAAATGATTAATGAAGTTTTCCGGGCAGCACATTCAATTAAAGGTGGTTCGGCAATGCTCGGCTTAAGCAGCATTCAAAGAACTGCACACCGATTAGAAGATTGTTTTAAGGTTTTAAAAGAAAATCCTATTCAAGTTGATCAAAAATTGGAGTCTTTATTTCTTGGTGTTTCTGACACTTTGAAATCACTATTAGAGCATCTAAGTGGCCCATTCAGTTTATCTGAAGAGACTGCTAATACTATTATGTCAGAAGCCGAGCCGGTGTTTGGTTGGCTGCATGAACATTTAGAGTTATTGGTTGGGGAACAAGGTGGTAGTATAAACATTGAAAAGCCTGAATTAGTTCCTACACCGACTCCTACATTAACACCAACTCCTACAGCAATTCAGTCAAGTATCACACCTCTTGCGAGTGGAGATAGCTGGCAGCAGTTCCAAAACCAAGTGCTGCAAAAATTGAGAAATATGTTGCAGTTATTTAAACAAGAACCCACACCTGAAAATCGTAAAGGTTTGGAGGCTTGCTGTCAGTATTTAGCAATTATAGGTGATGATTTAAATTTAAATAATTGGTGTCATTTGTGTCGAGCTTGTGGTAGTGCGATCGTTAACCCAGATAATAGTTATTTGACGCTAGCCAAAGTTGTAATTACAGATATTAAACAAGCGCAAGAGCTGGCGTTAACGGGTAGAGATGCGGAGATTAAAATTAGTCAGCAACTTGAAGTTTTGCTTGGTGTTCCGGAAATTGAATTATTAGAACTTAATAGTGATTTTCTTGAGGAATTCGCAACTAGTTTTCAGTCATCTGAGGATACAAAAGCTAATGCGATCGCTGATGATATTTATGATTTTATTACCCATACTGGTTTGGATATTGAAGACAGTGAGAATAATATTGATTCGCTCTTTGAACTATCAGAACAAATTGACTCTGAGACTGCAAATCTTCTCGATTTAAACTCTGAATTTGCAACAGAAGATAGCAATGACAATGTCAATTCACTCTTAGAACTATCTACGCAAATAGATGGAGATTCACAACATATCTTGACTACTAAAGATATGGCTAACGATGAAGATGAAAATATTAATTTTTTGTCTATCAATATTCAGGATATTGATGTCGAAAGTGGAGATGATGAGTTAGAAGACGCTGCAATAACTAATATTATTCTCGATACTAATGGTCCCGAAGTTGGTATTGCTGAACTTACTGAACTTGATGAACTATTTAAAGATGATGCTCCCGAACTTGATGGTAATTGGAACGGAGAAGAAAATGTAGATATAGTAGTTACCAATGAAGCAAATTCAGATGAAAGCGAAACTGATGCTGAGGCTGCTGGAGAAGTTGAAGATTTACTCATATTTGAAGATAGCACTAGCATTCACGATCGCGCTGCCAATGGTAGTGAAGAATTAACCATAATGCAGCTATTTGGGAATTTTTTGGATGAGGATGAACCAACATTAGATAAACCTCTAGAGTCAGTAGAAAATGGAGATTTAAGTAATGAGATACCGGAGGAATTAAGTAATGCTTATCGGGAGATGCAAGACTATACAATTATTGCGCCAATCCCAGAACAATTTGAGTTTTTAGATGATTTAGATGATTCAGATAAAACTAGTATAAATTTAATGGAAGCGGAAGATAATTTATTGTCTTCTGGTTTTAATGATTTATTAGATTTTTCTGAACACATTTTTTCTGATAGTTCTGATAATACAAATATTAATGATAATAGTCAAACATCTGAATATCAGGTTCAAGATTTGGCTAGTAGTGAAGATATTGAACTGATAAATTCTCCGCAATCTCACCCTGAATCTAATCCTAAATTTGACCAATTCTCAGCCGAAAATATATTAGAAATAGATACAATAGTTAATAATGTAGAACAGGAAAATGAAGATAAATCGACTTTAAAGAGTGTAGAAATAACTAGTCTAGAAAGAACTAATCTCGAAACACAATTAGAATTTGATGACTTATTAACAAATTCAAAAATTAATGACAGTTTACCTACAAATCCAGCAGCAGATACATTAGATATGCTGTTTGATAGTCTTGCTCCCGAAGTTATTGAGTTTTCCCATGGAGAACTTTCTCAGCAGCAAGATGAAGGAGTTGACTTCTGGGCACAGACGGAATTAATACAAGAACAACAATCATCAGAGCTTGAATCTAATGCAGATATTGGTAAAGCATTAGAGGAAAGTTTATTTGAAGTGACATTGCATAATAGCATTTTTGATACAAGTCAAGATGCTAATATTTCTCTGAATGAAAGTGACGATTTTGAACTTGATGATGATTTAGATATTTCTTTCCCACAGACAGAAGAATCGTTTGATTTCTTTGATGACGAGGCAGGCGATTTGTTCGAGGAATTAACACCGTCTCAAATCATCCCATTATCTGCCGCAGAAATTGATACAAATGAATCGCCTAATTATACACAACAACCAGAATCACTTGAGTTTACACCAGAATTTACGCAAAATATCCCAACTACAACTGCGAAGATAGATGATGAGAATACATCTGTAGACACAGCTAGTGCGGAAACTGAAATAGTTATATTCCATCAATCACATAATTCAGACTTTACTAATGAAAATTATGGCAATCAAGATTTAGGTGATAATTTATTCGATGATGACAAAAATGAACACAATATTTCCGAACATGCGCCTACAGCACTAACTAATGCAGAAATTGATTTCATTGATAATTTATTTGGTGAAAGCACAGTTCCCCAATTAGGCGAAGAACAACCGGACGAGAATAATAGAAATAATATTTATCAAAGTGCTATTCCCGAAAATCAAAATTTGCTGACTGTTGTAGAAGAAACTGAAATACACACAAACGAAAGTGTTTTACCAAGTCTGAATATCCCATCCGATATTACGGATAATAATGTGGAAGATTTACGGGAAAATTTCGAGGAAAGCTTCGAGGAAAGTTTAGAAGCTTCTATGGAAATATATATTCCTGAAGAATCAGAAACTTCCACCCCAGAGACTATCCCATCACTTGCAGTAGAAAATCCCAGTTTCGCTAGCGAAGAAATTAATAATTTAGAACAAGAAGCAAGTGAGGATGATGATTTTGCGGCACTGGATGCATTGCTTGGTCATAATATTACATCCAAATCCAATGCTGATTCCTTAGAGGATGATGATTTTGCAGCCCTGGATGCACTACTTGGTAACGATGCAACACCTGTTGTAGTTTCTGGTGTAGCAGCAGTCACAGCAACAGCGATGGGTGCAACAACTGCTAAAACCGATCATCTGGATGACTTTGGTGACTTAGAAAAGCTACTAGCCGATGCAGATCAAAGTATATCAACCCCAACTACAGGAGCAAATGCTGCAAAAATTCAACGTGTGACAGCAAGGCGCACTGCGAGATTTGAGCAATTAATGAAAGTCCCAGTTAAGCACCTTGACGACATGAGCAACCTAGTTGGGGAGTTGGTTGTTAACCGCAACACCTTAGAACAGGATCAAGAACGCTTACGGCAGTCACTCGATAATTTGCTGATTCAGGTTCACCATTTATCAGATGTGGGAGCGAGGATGCAGGAATTATATGAGCGATCGCTTTTAGAAGCATCATTGTTAGCAACTCGTAAAGGTAGCTTTAGTAATACTGCTAACGTCGTTAGCCATAAAGATACAGATCGCGGTTTCTCAGAATTAGAGATGGACAGGTTTACACCCTTCCACACCTTATCTCAAGAAATGATTGAGTTAATTGTCCGGGTACGGGAGTCAGCCAGCGATATTGATTTTGTGACTGAAGAAACCGAACGGGTAGCGCGACAGTTTCGCCAAGTGACGACTCAACTACAAGAAGGGTTGACCAGGGCGAGAATGGTTCCCTTCTCCCAAGTTACCGATCGCGTCAAACGTGGGGTACGCGATAATGCGATTAAATGCGGTAAACAGGTGGAATTAGTGATTGAAGGTCAAGATACTCTCATCGATAAGATGATTTTAGAGCATTTGACCGACCCACTGGTGCATATGTTGAATAATGCGATCGCTCATGGCATCGAAACTCCGGAGGAACGACAAAGTAAAGGCAAATCTCCTGTAGGTACTATCACTGTTCGCGCTTTCCATCAAGGGAACCAAACTGTTATTTCTGTCAGTGACGATGGCGCGGGAATTGATCCCGAACAAGTGAAGCAAAAAGCAATTAGGGTTGGTTTAATTACCCCCGCACAAGCAAAAACAATGCCACGTATTGAAGTATACGAGCTATTATTCCAGCCTAATTTTAGTACCAGAGATAAAGCTGATGATTTAGCTGGTCGTGGTGTGGGAATGGATGTCGTACGTACTAGTATTAGCGAAATCCGAGGCACAATTAATACTGATTCAACCCTGAACAAAGGCACAAACTTCACAATTCGTTTACCCCTAACCCTAAGTATTTGTAAAGCCCTCAGTTGTGTCTCCGATAAAGCACGAGTCGCTTTTCCCATGGATGGTGTTGAAGACACTCTCGATGTACCAGTCAGAAATATCCAGAAAAATTCTGCTGGCGAATCATTTATTTCTTGGCGCGATACCCAACTACCTTTCAAACCACTCAAAGACCTGTTGACTCTAAACCGTCAACTCAGTCGAGGTAGTGTTTACGGAGGAAATCGCGATGATGATATGGTATCAGTTGTTGTTATTCGCTCCGGGAATACACTAATTGCTCTGCAAGTAGACCAAGTATTAAGCGAACAGGAAATAGTAATTAAGCAATTTGAAGGACCAGCACCTAAGCCCATAGGTGTAGCTGGTGCTACCGTACTTGGGGATGGTCGCATTATGCCCATTGCCGATGTTTTGGAGATTATTGATATTTTCCAAGGACGGACATCGAAACAAAGTGCTGTGACTATTTTTGACGCTCCCAACAGTGGCAGTACGGATAATATGGGTGCAAAAATTGACCCAACTGTATTAATTGTTGATGACTCAATTACGGTGCGGGAATTGCTCTCACTATCGTTTAATAAAGCTGGCTACCGAGTGGAACAAGCCCGTGATGGACAGGAAGCTTGGGACAAATTGCGCTCTGGTTTGCCTTGCGACATCGTCTTCTGCGACATCGAAATGCCCCGTTGCGATGGACTAGAACTACTTTCACGTATCCAAAAAGAACCCAGTCTCAATCATTTACCCATCGCCATGTTGACTTCGCGAGGTGCTGATAAGCACAAACAAATGGCAATTAATTTAGGTGCTAGTGGTTATTTCACTAAACCCTATCTTGAAGAAGCATTACTGGAGGCGGCAGCACGAATGCTGAAAGGTGAAAAACTAGTTAGTAATGGTTAATCGGAGTTGAAATTGAGGATTGAAAATTAGAGATTTGGGATTGCCAATTCCAAATCTAATTTTTTTGGGAATTCCGAAACATCAAGTCTTTAAAATCACGTCTGGATAATCACAAATTCATAAGCTGATGTGCAGCTAAATTATATAAGCCAAAAACGCAAAATAATTGTAGTGCGGATAGGAGTTTCTGGGGAGATGTTCCTCACGGAAAAATCCGGAGCCGGAAAGTCTGCGTCTTAGATAGAAATTAGATGCATCGCAGTTTACCTGTTATAATTTTGAACTTCCAAGCCAATCTTCATCCTCGTTTGCCAAAAATGAATAAATATATTCAAAATATTCAAAAATACATTTCAAAATACATTCAAAAATTTACTCCCAGATTAGATAAGTTTGCTCTAATTTTGATGACAACAACGCTGTTGTTAAGATTTATACTGACACCAGCGATCGCAATAATCAAAGATGATACAAAACTATTTTTTCATGAAACTGTGGAGAATATAGTAGTCAGGAATCAGAATCCAGAATCTCAAAATAAAGTACCAGGTAAAAATATGACTACGGAAACATCCTTAACTTACCCAATTAGCCGTAAAGATAGTCAAGTTGATGAATACCACGGGATCAAAATTAGTGATCCCTATCGTTGGTTAGAGAACCCTGATTCTCCGGAAACCCAGGCTTGGATAAAAGCACAAAATCAAGTGACTTTTGGTTATTTAAATCAAATTCCCGTTCGAGATAAAATTAAGCAACGTTTGACTAAACTTTGGGATTACGAAAAGTACGGCATTCCCTTTAAAGAAGGTAAGCGCTATTTTTATTTCAAGAACAACGGCTTACAAAACCAAAGTGTTCTCTATACCCTCGATAATCTTGATGATGAACCTAAAGTTTTACTTGATCCGAATACGCTTTCTGAAGATGGGACTGTGGCATTATCTGGTTTATCGGTAAGTGATGATGGCAAATATCTAGCATACGGTTTATCAGTGTCGGGTTCCGATTGGCAAGAATGGAAAATTCGTGAAATTGAAACTGGTAAAGATTTAGAAGAGAAGTTGAAATGGATTAAATTTTCTCGCGCATCCTGGACAAATGACAGTCAAGGCTTTTTCTATAGTCGCTATGATGAACCAAATCAAAAAAGCAAATTAGAGGATGTCAATTACTATCAAAAACTTTTTTATCATCGACTTGGCACTCCCCAATCTGAGGATATTTTAATTTACGATCGCCCAGAACATAAAGAATGGGGTTTTGGTGGTAATGTAACGGAAGATGGCAAATTTTTGATTATTTCTGTGTGGCAGGGAACTGATTCGCGCAATTTAATTTTCTACAAAGATTTGACTAAACCCAATACAAAAGTTGTCGAATTAATTAATCAGTTTGAATCTGACTTTAGCTTTATTGATAATGATAGCAGTACATTCTATTTTCGTACTGATTTAGATGCACCACGCGGACGAGTAATTGCTATTAATACCAAAAACCCGACTCGTGCAAATTGGCAGGAAATTATTCCCCAAGCAACAGAAACACTGGAAAGTGTGGGAATTGTTAATAATCAATTTGTTGCTGATTATCTCAAAGATGCCCGCAGCCAAATTCAAATTTTTGACCTCAAAGGCAAATTAATTCGTGAAGTAAAATTACCAGGAATTGGTTCCGCCAGAGGGTTTTCAGGGAAACGCAACGACAGGGAAACATTCTATAGCTTTACTAACTTCACAACTCCGGGAACCATATATCGTTACAATATGGTGACGGGAGAGAGTAGTGTTTTTCGACAACCAAAAATTAATTTTAATCCCGCAGATTACGAAATTAAACAAGTTTTTTATGACAGTAAAGATGGTACAAAAATACCCATGTTTATTGTGCATAAAAAGGGAATGAAATTAGATGGCAATAACCCCACTTATTTATATGGATATGGTGGTTTTAACGTTTCACTTACACCAAATTTTTCAGTTAGTGCTTTGGTGTGGATGGAAATGGGTGGAGTGCATGTGATACCAAATTTACGCGGTGGTGGCGAATATGGCGAAGAATGGCATCAAGCTGGCATGAAGAAAAATAAGCAAAATGTATTTGATGATTTTATTGCCGCCGCAGAATGGTTAATTGCCAATAAATATACGAAACCAGCCAAGTTAGCAATTGGAGGCGGTAGTAATGGTGGACTTTTGGTTGGTGCTTGTATGACTCAACGCCCCGATTTATTTGCTGCCGCATTGCCTTCTGTTGGTGTGATGGATATGTTGCGATTCCATAAATTTACGATTGGCTGGGCTTGGATTTCGGAATATGGTTCACCAGATAAGCTTGAGGATTTCCAGACTTTATATCGCTACTCACCACTGCATAATTTAAAGCCAGGTACAGCTTATCCTGCTACATTAATTACTACCGCAGATCATGACGATCGCGTCGTTCCTGCCCATAGTTTTAAGTTTGCGGCGGCACTACAAGCTGCCCATCGGGGTAATGCACCTGTGTTGATTCGGATTGAAACCAAAGCCGGACATGGTGCGGGTAAACCCACAACAAAAGTAATTGAAGAATCGGCAGATAAGTGGGGATTTTTGGTCAAAGTTTTGGGAATATCAAGTTAATATACAGTTTTTTTAGCTTGAAAAGTAATTCATCCCATGTCTCACTCGAATGAGGGTGGGAAGAATTGCGAGATAAAAACGAAACATTAGTCTTTAGTAAGTTTAAAAATTTCGATAGAAGAATAATTTTTTCGACCACTATTATCGGTAAAGACAGTCGAAGTTTCTACTTGTAGCTTATCTTCAGCAAGTAGGGTAATTTTCAGGGTCTTGTTTGCAAATTTAAATTTATATACTGTATAGGCAGAATTGTTACTATCCTTTGTTAGTGAAACTTCACCCCAATCACAATCTTTTGGTTGGCATTTACCAAATGCACGAATTTTTAATTGTTTGGCAGTATTTAAATTAATTCCTAATCGAGTAATATTATTAGTATTAGGGTTTATATTTACCCAATTACCCACAAAATTATCAGTTATACTTGTATTGCTAGAAGTTACAGGTTGCC
Source organism: Calothrix sp. UHCC 0171 (assembly GCF_034931845.1). Lineage (NCBI taxonomy): Bacteria > Bacillati > Cyanobacteriota > Cyanophyceae > Nostocales > Calotrichaceae > Calothrix > Calothrix sp. UHCC 0171. Next base: position 9,082 of record NZ_JAYGHN010000001.1, on the reverse strand, counting down.
AATTGCCGCTAATGTTTAAAGTGTAATTTAATGTGATGGGATTCCCATTCGCATAAGCACTGACTTCTAAAATCACGGGTTTATTAGTTTGTGAGTCTGGATATAGATTGCAAGTGGAACTATTCTTTGTATCTAAATATATCTGAGAGTTACATAAAAACTTTCCTTGATTTAGGTCATCTGGTTTATATGCATTCCAAAAAAATACCACTCCCTCTTTATTAGTGCTAATAGTGGAGTCAATTTTAAATCCCCCCTTGCCTGTCAAAAATGTCAGATAATATTTCTTACTTTTGCCTTGCTTGTCGGCAGTTAATTTACCAGAATATTGAGCAGAAGTAATTACTGTTGGTTGTTGCGGATTTTGTGAAGATTCGGCATGGGCAATGGAAGCCATTAGTCCTAAAGCTACTACTATTCCTACTCCTATTTGCTGCCATTTTAATTGAGATTTGAACATTTTGATTTTCTTCCTTTTATGGTCGTAGAAATAAACCCAGATACCTATATATATTTTGTATGGATAACTATCTTAATTTATGCAGTTCATGATAGTGGAATAAGCTGATGTGCAGCTAAATTATATAATTCAAAAACCCAAAATAATTGTAGTGCGGAGAGGAGTTTCCGGGGAGATGTTCTTCACGGAAAACTCCGGGGAATCTTGCCCGCGTCTTATATACAAATTAGATTCGTCGCAGCTTAGTGCTAATACTGAAAACAGTAATACGGCTAATTTTCATGGGGGTGTAAGCACTTTCGTGGATTGGTATAACTAACGCCAAGCAGTCCCTAACAGAAATTAAACCGGATTCCTATAGTTAGGACGGCTATGGCTCAGTATGAGATATTTTTCTTCACAATGGTACTCCAAGAATCAGTGTAGGTAGTTCACTATAATAACCGCCAAATTCTCAAAGTGCGATCGCTTCCACCACTAGCAATAACTTTGCCATCTTTGCTAAATACAAAGGATGTAACTCCATCCTGGTGTTTCGCCAGGGTGCGAATATTTTTGGCAGTGATATAGTTCCAGAGTTTAATGGTTTTGTCACTGCTACTACTGGCTAAAGTCATGCCATCAGGACTAAAAGCTATCGCACTTACTTCTCCTGCATGTCCTTCCAAATTACGAAGAAATTTTCCAGTTTCTAGATGCCAAATTTTAATGATTTTGTCACTACCGCCACTGGCAAGATATTTACCGTCGGGACTAAAGGTGACTGCTGTCACTTTTTCCCTATGTCCTTTAAAAATTCCCAGTTCACGTCCAGTTTCCAGGTTCCATAGTTTAATCGTGGCATCAAAACTACCACTCGCCAGATATTTGCCATCGGGGCTAAATGCCACAGTTCTCACAGTCGCTCCATGTCCAGTTAAACTGTAGATTTGTTCACGGGTGGCGATATTCCAAATTTTGACACTCTTATCGTCGCTACCACTCGCCAGATATTTACCATCAGCACTAATGGCAACTGTATGAATTGCGGCTTGATGCCCCACCAAAGTACCTATTTCCTGCCCATTCACCAGGTTCCAGAGTTTAATGGTGCTATCTTCACTCCCACTCGCCAGGATTTTACCATCAGCACTAATTGCGATCACATTTACTCGTTGATTATGTCCTGATAATGTTGCCACCGCCTGCCCTGTTTCTAAACTCCATAGTTGAATGGCGCGGTCATTTGTACTAGCAATCGTCTTGCCGTCAGGACTAATGGCGATTGATAAAACACTACTTAAATAACCCCGAATAGTAACTGCCAAGCTAAAATCAGGCATCATCGTCTTCCGACCAATTGTATCAGCTGTGAGGCGATCGGGTTGACTGAGGTTGGAGGGGCTAACAACATCAAGATGAAATTGCTTATACCAAAACTCTCCCAATACTAATAATAGGACTCCAGCCATCGCGACAACTGCCACTTGGAGCTTGTTACGAGAAAAGTAGGAGGAATGGGAACTGATTGGAGATGAATGTAATCCCGGATTCAAATCTTGCAGCACTTCATCCGCCGATTGATAGCGTTGGTGAATATCTTTTTTCAATAACTTATTTAAAACCAACACAAACCCTTCACTCAGGGGTACTTTCACATAACTTTGCCAGTGACTTACCCAAGCATAACCATACTCTGTCCACAATTTAAATGGGGAAATTCCAGTGAGCAAATGGAAGACAGTAGCACCCAAACTAAATAAATCGCTTGCTGGATATGCAGCACCATCACGAATTTGTTCGATTGGTGAATAACCATGTGAACCAATCGAAGTCCCCATTTTTGCCTGGAATTTTGCTGTTAACTGCTTTGAGGAGCCAAAATCAATTAAAGCTAATTGTTTGCTGCTTTGACGACGGATAATATTTTGTGGTTTGATGTCACGATGAATGACTCCACGAGTATGAATAAACTTGAGTACGGGTAATAAATCCAGTAAAATCTGACGAATTTCTGCTTCCGTATACAGTGAACCTTGTGTATCTTCGCTCAAAGTTGTGGAATTTCCAAATGGTAATTGAAAACTTCTATTTTTTTTACCTTGACGACGTGCATTCAACTCCCTGAGTAAATTTTGTCCATCAATATACTGTTGAACTAAATACAAATAGCTATTTTCTTCAAAGTAAGCTATGAGTGTGGGGATTTGGGTATGCTCGCCTAATTCTTGCAATCGCCGTGCTTCTTTGTGAAATAGTTCGATCGCTTTTTTTAGTGCCCAACTTCCTTCAGCTTTGGGAGCTAATTGCTTGATAACACAAGTCTCTTCAAGTTTATCAATGTCTTCTGCTAAATATGTTTTGCCAAATCCACCTTCATCGGAAAGTACGCGCATGACACGAAAACGGTTTCGTAACAACGGCACTAATGGAGTACGACAAGATTGGCAAAATCTATTACCATCGGGATTAACTGGATTTTCGCAATCAGGATTTAAGCAGCAGATTGTCATTTGCAAAGTCCAACTGCATAGGCATTATCGTTAATTTTTAAATGTCACTAATACCGAGAAAAATCAGTTTATAACTATCTCTAATATACTCAACTTCTAGGAGATGTTGAGAAGAGTTTACTTATCAAGAATTGGGAATTGCTAAATAAATTTCAGAATATTTTTAACAATAAAATATCAACATTTTAGATATAAACCATAAAGCAAGGGTGTTTTTTAATTATACAAAGACTATTTTAAAAAACAGCGTAATTCTTTATATCTTCTTTGCAATTTCTGAATAAATCAGGATTCCTTGGTTGTGAATTAGTAATAAGCCTGGTTTATTTATAGTTTATTTATAATCCCTAAATATTCTGTAATTAAACCAACAAAAATCAGGAATCAAATCATACAAATAGATATCCCCGACTTCTTGGAGAAACCGGGGACATTATATTTACCAGATAAAAACAGCAAAATATTCAACATTAACTATTAACTAAATTTTCGGTTTGGGGGGTTTAAATTGTATTTGCTTGAGCTTTTCTCGCCATTCACGAATTGCGATCGCAGTTCTGGTTACAGGGGAAATATAACCTTCGGGATTTTCTTCACTATTACTGTCACCAGTAGCCCTGAGTCGCTGGGAAGTCATACACTTGGAGAGAGTAGGTAGATAAGATTCCATGCCCAAATCCCACATGACATCTTCGGCAGTTTTATACCTTTCCTCCAAAGAAATTTTCACCATTTTGGTTAATACCTGGGCAAAATGTTCACTAATTTGCACTTCTGTTTGCCAAGAGATTTCTCCCGTATCCGCATCATAATCAAATTCCAAAGGTGCTTTTCCAGTCAGCAAAAATAGACTTGTCACACCTACAGCATAAATATCACTAGCATAAACTGGACGCAAGGAAAATTGCTCTGGGGGTGCAAAACCCATTGTCCCCACAAAATTGGTTGTGGCACTTTTGGATTCTCCATCGCTGTTTTTGACGAGTTCCTCCTTCACCGCTCCAAAATCGATTAAAACTAACCTGCCATCATCGTCACACCGAAGTAAATTATGTGGCTTAATATCGCGGTGAATTACGCCATTTTTGTGGATATATTGGAGAACTGGTAGTAATTCTCGTAAAAATTGCTTTACTTGAGCTTCATTTTTACTGCCATTTTTGCGGATTTCTCTGGCAATAGTTAAACCACGTACATATTCTTGAACTAAGTAAAATTCACCATTAGTTTCAAAATAATCTAATAACATTGGTATTTGGGAATGAGTGCCCAATTTCCCCAGTGTTTTAGCTTCCTTTTCAAAGCGTACACAAGCACGTTGCCAACTTTTAGGTTTTGTCACCTTGGGACAGAGTTGTTTAATCACGCATAGGGGATTCCCTGGTAAACTCATGTTCTTCGCTAAGAAAGTAACACCAAAACCACCTCTACCTAAAATACGGAGGATTTCATAGCGATCGCGAAACAAGAGCTTGGAACCGCACATCTGCCCAAGCTGGGTTTCTTGTAAAATATCGTCGTGAAAATTAGATACTTTCTGGGAGAAACGATTCATTAGCAATTAGATAGGTTCAAATTTAAGATATTAGACTAATAACTGAAATTAATAGCTAATGTGTAATGTCTTTAATTTATCCACAAATAGAACTTGCCGCTAGTAGCATTACTGTATCTTTGCAAAACCCTAACGTTTTATCCAAGTATCCGGGATTTGCTCTTCAAAGGATGTAAATGATACAGAAAAATCAGAGAAACAGGGCGGAGATGATCTTATACCAATTCTCCAAAAGAAAGCAACAGATGGTGACGCGGGGACGCGGAGATGGAGAGACACGGAGATTTATTTTATCTGTTGCCAGATTTTGAAGAAACGATATTAATGATCATGCATTATCATGTCTGTCTAATCACTGACGATGAAAATTTCTCCGCGTCCCCACGTCTCTAAGTCAGCCTTAATTCTCGCCGTCTCCTCGTTGATTTTTTCCCGAACTTAAGGAACTGCGATCGCAATTAAATTATTCTCTGGTAAAAAATTCTGATAGCATCCTTCATCGGAAAGAACTACAACTAATTCCAAGGAATAATCGGGTGGTATTTGTAAATCTGCCCAAGGAATGGCTAATTCTAAACAATTATCTAACCCTACTTGAGCGCGGCTAGTGCGATAGTGCCATTGATAATGTTCCCCCGCTTCTTGAAACTGTACTGATTGCGAGAGTAAATTAATTTGTAAATGGTGATGATACAAATAATTGAGAGGGGCAATATCAGGCACTTCCGCAATGGGCATGGGGCTGTTGTGCATGGTTTGGTGGGGATAAAACCATAGCAAATTTAATTCTGGTGGTAACTCTTTCCCCGGTTGTACTCCTGTCTTCAAATCTAGACGCAAGTAAAAATTCAAATGGTCCACACCATACCACAAACGTTGAATCATACTGCTGTTGTGCATGGTTCCCCTAGCACCACCAATTTCAATGCGTCCGGCTTTGTCCCAGTCCTGTTCATCAGCTTTGCCATTAATGACGGGATGAATAAAGCCTTGTGGACGACAATCTCCCCTAATCGCGTGACTTTCTAGAGGTTGGCGCAGATATGCGGGTACTGGCTCATTTAATGCTTGGTAAATACCGCAGAGATGTTCGCGAAATAGTTGGTCAAAAATTGCATCTTGGTTCGAGGAATGTCCTTCACCAAACCACCAAAACCAATCGGAACCTTCAGCCGCATACAACGCTTCCCAAGCGGCGGGATTAACCTCTTCGGTGGCTTCGGGATGTTTTGCCATGACTTCCCGTGCGGCTTTGAGGTAGTCCCAAGCACGATTTTTCACGGGGTCGCCAATCCAGGTGGTAAAGCTGCCATCCACCCAAGAGCCGCTATGCAATTTTTCTCCGGGAATTGTTGCCGTGGCGGGGAATTTGTCGAGAAATTCGCTCACTGTAACTAGTTGCAGGTGCGGTTCATTACTCAGGCTTTGATACAGGGCTTCAAGGAAAGGTTTACCATCTTGCTGGTAAAATTCCCAACAATTTTCACCATCCAGAGCAATTGTCACCAACCAAGGTTTTTCTGGATCGCGATCGCGTTGCATTTTGTGGATGGTTTCTAAATGTCCCACCAAGTCGGATGCTGCTTGCTTGGGCGGCATGGAACCATAGGTAAAACCGATTAAATCAGATAAACGGTGGTCGCGGAAAACAATTGCTAAGTCCCCAGTGGGGGTATTGAGGCGATAGGGACGGTAAAGCAATTCCGGTTCGATGACATTACCCGCACCATCACGGTGGAAAAAGTGTTGCAAAGTCCAGCCCAAAACCGCTTCATCTGAGCAAATCCACTGGAAGCCCTGCTTAATAATATACGGCAAGACTGCGGGACTTACCGACTGTTCTGAGGGCCATAGTCCCCGTGGTTCTCGTCCAAACCTATCTATGTATAAATCCCAAGCTTTTCGTAAATGCCGAGGAATATCCTCTGCCCATTGAAACCGGGTTTCCGGCAATGTCATATTCGCTACGGCGACCCGTCCAGAATTGGTATCCGCCAGCAAAGGCATAATCGGGTGAGTGTAGGGTGTAGTCGTCACCTCCAATTGTCCTGCGGCTTGCATTTTCCGGTGTTGGGGGATAATGCGACGGAGAATTTCCCGTTGTTTCGAGTATATACGTTGGCGATCGCTCAAGCTAAAACCTCGATCCTGTTGCAACCAAGTCGCAATTTCCGGGTCATCCCAAAACAAAGGATCAATCCAAGCTAAATTGTGCCAAGCTAATAAATCGCTGTAATCTTGGGGTTGCCAATTTTCTAAACACCAACTGCTTCCCTCTTCCTGACGCTGGTTGTAGAGTTCGGCGTAGCGAGGATGGGGATCAATTAAAGTATGGTGATTCGCATCAAAAAAATGCTGAATAATAAACTCACGCAAATTGCGATCGAGTTTTTCTGTCGGTGTCAAACTTGCTTCTAAATAGGGATCAAATGCATTCCCGGCAATATAATCTTCTAATTGCAATATCAGGGAAGGCACCAAATTCACAGTTTGATGTAACTTCGGGTACTTTTCTAAAATCAGTACCAAGTCCAAATAGTCTTTAGTACCATGCAATCTGACCCAAGGTAAGCGGTATCTTTTCTCACCAGAGAATGCGCCACTATTACCAGGAGACTTATACAGAGGTTGATGCTGATGCCAAATAAAAGCGATATATAAGGGATGAGGCATGGGGAAGTGAGGGAGAGAGAGTAAGGGGAGAGGGGTAAGGGAGAGAAAAGGGCAAGTGAGTGTACTTTACCCTGGGGGAAAGACTACGCAGAGGGAGAAAATGACTCTGCAAGCGGTTTCGCATTGTATAGCGTAAGAAGGGAAGCGATACAAATTACCCTTTCTCTATTACCCTTTTCGCTTTCCCCATTTTCCTAAATTACTTGTTCAACTTCAGCAATTTCGGGAATCATTTCTTTGAGACGGCGTTCCAAGCCCATACGTAGAGTCATTGTAGAACTGGGGCAACTACCACAAGCACCCTGTAAACGTAACTTAACAATAGGACCATCAAGTTCCACAACTTCCACATTACCACCATCCGACATTAGGTAAGGGCGCATTTCATCTAGCACTTTTTCAACATTGTCTAGAGTTAGTTCCATAATTTGTCACCTTGTAATTTGTAATTTAATGATGGTCTAATTAGCCAAAAAATTTTTCAAGCATTGCTAAAACCATCCTAGACCGAATTTGGGGAAGGGGGAAGGAAGAAAGGCTAAAGGGAACAAGTCTCAGTTATTTTGAATTCGTCACTCATCATTTTCTTTATTCCTCAGCCCCAACTATACTTTTGCCAATTCCAGAAGTTGGATATTGGAGTATGTAAATTCTGTAGTGCCAGTCATGGGACTTTCTTGGACAACTTGGTGTGTCAACAGGTAATAATTACCAACTTTGGTGTAAGTATCCTGAAAATTGATGCTTTCGCTAATTTCCTGGGTTTGGACATTGCGAAAAATGGCTTCGTAGCGATCGCGAATATAACCTGCTCCGGTGTCAAAATTGGTATGATATACAAACACGGCAGATGTGTCACCAATAGTTCGACTGATTTGGCAAATTTCTTTGCCACGGATTTTATATTGTAAATCAATCGAGTTTCCCTTGACGAATACTTCTATTGCACCTGTGCTATCTTCTTCTCCGCATACAAACTCGTGCTTACCATGTGCTTGTTCAAAGTTCACGCGCTGGCAAGTAATAGTTAAATCGGTTAACTGGGTGATAATTCCTTCTTGCACCTGTTTATCTGCAATACCTGTAACCTCTACAACCAAGTCGTGGTTAATCCTGGCATTGCCTGTATAAATTGCATTATCTTGTTTCAATTCTACATTAGCAGTGTAACCAGGAAAATTTTCATCCCACGTATAACGACTTGCGTAAGCGGTTTGAAATAACTCACGGGCGTTAATTGGAGTTGTCATTGCAACCACTCTGAATTCACTGTTTTTTAGTGTAATAGTTATTGGCAATTAGATTTAGGGAATTTACTAAGTTGGGATTTTTTTAATCGATGCAGAGGCAGTCCCGATGAAAAAATTTCATCGCCAAGTATGAAAGGCTGATACGGAGACGCGGGGACGCGGGGAATATAATATCTAATCTACTATTATGTAAGTGGTAGCTTCACAGTTACGGTTGTACCAATGCCTTCTTGACTATCAACTTTAATTTCGCCTCGGTGTATTTCTACACATCGTTTGACAATTGCTAGTCCTAGACCTGTGCCTTGAATTTTACGCGAATTAGTAGCACGATAAAAAGATTCAAATAGATGTATTTTATCTTTTTCGGGAATACCTATGCCTCTGTCTATGATTTGGAAAATAGCCAGATTATCCTCACAAGTTAAATCAAAGTTCACTGTACTTTGCTTGGGAGAATATTTAACCGCATTAGAAAGCAAATTTGTCATGATACAATTTACTAATTCTTCATCTATATTTACCTGAGAGCAGTCTCCAATTATATTCAGGCTAATAATATGCTCTTTACCAATGGTAAATTGAATTAATTCGCGAATTTCTTGACAAAAATTAGCTAAATTGACGGAATTAGGGTGAAATTCCACTCGGG